>CAMZLN010000096.1 GCA_947311465.1 uncultured Saprospiraceae bacterium | reverse complement strand
TGTTGTAGAAATGACACCTGATAGTATCAAGTCGATTACTAGCAATCATCATTATTTAGAAGCTTTTAATGCGACATTTTAACTTCAAATTCGTATAACTAATTGAATAAAAAATAGCAAGCTATTTTATCGCCATAAAACGATTTTTTAAAACGGGATTTATGAAAAGAATAAAGAGAATTAGAAACGGAAAGGAAAAGTTGAAGAATCGCATTTTAGCCATTCAGGAATTGGTGGTCCTGTTTCTTCCAACAGATTGATATTGCCATTGTCAGAAGCCCTAAAAGTCCAAATATGGTTAGTAGTTTCCTGACCGAAAGCACCACTTACCGCAAGAATGTATGAGAATATCCATGCATTTCCTTCTCTTTCCACAGTGATATCATTTCCTTTGATTTCAGGGATTCCAAAATCTACGGATTCTACGCCATCCACTTCAAGAAACTTTTGAGCCAAGGCAGCCATATTAAGTGGTCGCAATGACCGAATAATCAATACATCTTCATCAGTAGTCCATTTTTCATGTCTATCAATAAAGAGATCGTAGTCATCCAAAAGTTCACTTAGCAATTCGTCTGAAATATCAGAAATATCTTCATGTAGAGATGAAGCCCAATCGACATCATTTTTGAAAATCAATTTAAAATGATCAATTGCGGGATTAGGAAATGTATGAATTTTACATTTTGCAATTGTTTTAGCGGTTTCATTGGTTGTGTAAATTGTTTTCAACAGATGATACATTGAATCAATATCGATTTCTGGTATTGAAACATCCAAAGTGTTCAATTGGTCAAAAGAAGCTTGCATTCTAAGCGCTAATCTAGCAGCATCCCTTTTAAATTTTCGTTCTAGATTTTTTGGAATTTCTTTATCATTATCATTTACCATAAAGGTATTCTGCATAATTACTGGAAACAGCAATAATGTAATAAATGAAAAATGAAAAAAATATCTAAACTTATCCATAAGTTAAACTTTGAAAAAAACAATAGGAGCAACTCGCTATCTTAACAAATATAAATCTACACTAAAGCCACATATTAATTTTTACTCAAATGTGAGTTTTGTGACATTTTTTTGAAACACATGTAAATAATAGATAATATGGCTATGATTTTACCATATCAGAGTAAGGGATTATGGTATTAAAACCTTTTTTCTCAAAATAAGCAAAGGTTTTCTTTCTGGATTCAAAAGAAATTGCTAAAATAAAATCACCGCCCCATGCGCCCAAAGATTTGATACTGCCATTGAAATCATCAAAATAAAATGTTTTTACTAAAGGGAAATTCAAAAAATCACCAAGAATTGATTCATGTTCATCTAGTATTTTTGAAAAAACTTTTAGGTTTTGTGACACTAATAACTGTCTAGTTAGAGTAGAAACACTGGTAATAAGTTGTTGATTATTTGTATTTTTCTTTTTGTAATGATTAATTCCATCTCTAGAATTTTGTTTTTTATCGAGATAGACAAAATATAAGTTATCAATAAAATCAGGAGCGAAGTGTACTTTTTCGACTAGAGGTTTTTTATTTTTTAATTGATATAAGATTGGGGTATTAATGGTGGCACAAGCAATATCATACCCAGATCCACCAAAAGTTTTAAAATATAAATCGAAAGGATTAATATTTGCGTATTGCGCGAGCAAGGACACTAAGGTAGAGCTTGTCCCTAAACCCCATTCTCTTGGAAAATCCAATGAAGTAGTAAAATTAGCTCCTTGGAGAAGGAAATTTTGATTTTTAAATTTACATTCCTTTAAGATAGTTTGAAGTCTTTCCGCCATTTTTTGATCTGAAGATTCAAAAATCACAAAATTTAGATCAAATTTCGCTTCAAACCAAGTTTGCATTTCATGATCCAAGCTTTTCCAATGGATAATTCCCATATCATTAGACTCAATTTCTAATTTTTGACCATATTTGCAAGGAATAGCTAGGGCAAGTGCACCATCCAAAACGGCATACTCTCCAGTAATTAACAATTTACCATTTGCGTAATAAGTTTGCATATTTTTATCGATCAGATAAAGAAATTTTTGAAGCAATACCACGTTCCGAATCTAAAAAATCTCTCACAGCATTAAAACTGACAGCTTTTTCAGTGAAAAAAGAAGTAGCTTTCTGAATTTCTTCATTATTAGCTTTGAGTGTGATTAACATATTGTGTAAATGCATTTTCATGTGTCCTTTTTGAATTCCACTAGTAACTAAAGACCTTAAAGCTGCAAAATTTTGAGCAAGACCCGCTACACCAATTACCATCATCAGTTCTTCTGCGGATGGATTTCCCAATAATTCAATTGACCTTTTCGCTATTGGGTGCAACTTCGTCAATCCACCAACTGTACCAACAGCAAAAGGTAAGTCTAGCCAAAATTTAAAAATACCATTTTCAATAGTACAAGAACTTAAGCTACGATATTGACCATCTCGACTCGCATAAGTATGACCGCAAGCTTCTACTGCTCTAAAGTCATTTCCAGTTGCAATAACCACCGCATCAACTCCATTAAAGATTCCTTTATTATGAGTAGTAGCTCTTGAAGGATCAATTGTTGCAATTCTTATAGCTTTATGAAATTTGTAAGCAAAAGTTTCGGCATCCATATTTTTATCAAACATTCCTAAATTGTCGATTGGACATTCAACGTAGGCTCTCACAATATTATTTGGAGTATAGTTTGAAAGAATCGCCATGATGACATTTACATTCTTTTCTTCTGCGGAAAATTCTTTTTCTTTCTCAAAAAGAGAAGGAAAAAGAGAAGCAAAAGTTTCAAGTACAGAGTTGATAAAGTTGGCCCCCATAGAATCACAGGTTTCAAATTTCACTTTAAGTTGATAATAATTCGGTTCTTTGTCCGTCATATCTATCAATTCCATATCTTTTATACCACCGCCACGTTTTTCCATATTGGTAATAATATGTTGGACATTTTCTAATAAATGGGGTTTATTTTTATGAAAAACCCGATTGAGTTTTTCAAAATCACCTTTCCATTCAAAATGAATCTGACCAATTTTGGTTTTTCCAAGTATTTCTGCTTTGAATCCGCCCCTTTTCATCCAATATTTTGCGGCTGCTGAAGCTGCTGCAACAACGGAACTTTCTTCTATCACCATTGGAATACAATAAGTTTTTCCATTGATAATAAAATTGGGTGCTACACCAAAAGGCATTGGGAAATTGCTAATTGTATTTTCACTAAATCCATCTAGCACATCTTGTTGTTCAGCATTTCCATGCCAATAACTAATTAGTTCTTTTGTAACTGCTTCAGGATCTTTGAAAAAGTTTTCAACGATCCATTTTAGTTTACCCCGTTTCCCCAACTTTGAAAAGCCAGAGATAATTTTTTTATCTTCTTGCATATAATTTCCCTAAAAGATATTTTATTGTCGTAATTGAAAATAAGAATTTGCCAAGATTAACCCCTTGACTTGTGCATCTATATAATTATGAAGAGAATCGTAAGATTCCAATGCATATTTAAGTAAAGTAGATGCTTGTCCGTAGACAGAAGGACTATTGAGTTTATTCATTAAATAATATCCATCTACAAAATCTTTGATTCCTCCAGAAATAATAAAGGATTTGCAAATTGCTTTATCCCCCAATTCGTTGAGAATATCATTTGTAAAATCTATCATTTCGATTGCAGAATGCCCAATGGATTGTATAGATTGAAAGTAATCTTTTTCCTTTTGTGAACTTCGAATCAATTCAAGTTTTGAAAAATTTGTTCCACCATGAGCGGCAAAATCAATTGCAGCTAAAGGAAGTTTTATCAATTCTTTTAAACTATGATATCCAATACCTTGTCCTACTTCCTTGATAATAATTGGAAATTTCACCTTATCCAACACCCTTTTAATGGTGTCAATTGGAGCATATTTAAAACGATCACCTTCAGGTTGCAGCCACTCTTGCAGGGGATTTACATGAATAATAAGACCATCAGCTTGCAATTTTGCAATTAATTCAATCAATTTATGAATTTCATTATTATCAAATAGTTCTTCAATCTGAGCTATCCCCAAATTTGCAAATAGTAAATTTTCATAACCCAAAGTTTTTCTAACATCGAAATCTGACAACTGGTCATCGCTATACAAAATGGGTCTACAAGACCCCAATCCCATGCTCATTCCAAATGCATTTGCAACTTTAGCAAGATTAAAATTAATTTGATTAGCCAATTGAGTCCCGCCCGTCATACTAGATATCCAAATTGGAGTTTGAATTTGTTTTCCTAAAAAAGAAAAAGGCTGTAAAGAAGATTTGTGTTCAGAAAGCATAGGTTCATACAAGAATCTAGTATCTTGTTGTAAACTGGACACTTGAGCTTCAAAAGCCATTTTGATATGGTCTTTCTTTCTAGTAGAAAGATCATCAGAAATATTTTTTTCTAGTTTATTCATCAATGATTATGGTGTACTATAATACACAAAGATAGTAAATTTATTGATGAATAGATTTATTTTAGATTAGCTTAAAATTTTCACCATTTCAAGCATAACAGGATTGATTTCATTATTGTATTTAATGGCTTGTTTAAAAGAAGTAAAAACAACATCATTGTTTACAATTCCAACCATTTCTCCTCTCTGTCCTGCCATCAAAGCTTTTACTGCTTCCATTCCCATGCGACTTGCTCTTACACGCTCCATTGCCGTTGGTTTTCCGCCCCTTTGAATATGTCCTAAAACGGTAACTCTCATATCCACTTGGTCAAATCGTTCTTTAACAGCTTCTGCGATTTTAAAAGCACCACCAGCATCATCGCCTTCAGCAACAACAACAATATTTGATGTTTTCTTTTTATTATAATTTTCTTTGAGTAAAGCAACCAAAGTATTTATATCTGTAGGGCTTTCAGGAATCAAAACCGCCTCTGCCCCCACCGCTACTCCTGCCGAAAGTGCAATGAACCCAGCATCACGTCCCATTACTTCAATAAAAAATAATCGATCATGAGCATTTGCGGTATCTTTAATTTTATCAATAGCTTCCATTGCGGTATTGATAGCAGTGTCATATCCGATAGTAAAATCAGTTCCATAAAGGTCATTATCAATTGTACCAGGACATCCGATAATCGGAAAATCATATTCTTGGGCGAAGATATGAGCGCCAGTAAAAGAGCCATCTCCCCCGATGACTACTATCGCATCAATATTTTCATCGAGTAAATTTTGATAAGCTTTTTCCCGTCCTTCTTTGGTTCTGAAAGCTTTACTTCTTGCAGAATGGAGCATTGTACCACCTTGTTTAATGATTCTACTCACGGAATGACTATACAAAGGGATAAATTCCTTATCGATCAGCCCTTGAAATCCTCTTTTAATACCAACAACTTCTAATCCATAATAAATACCAGTACGAACAACCGCTCTAATACAAGCATTCATACCAGGCGAATCTCCTCCAGACGTAAAAACTCCAATTTTCTTCATTTATTTAATTATATCTTCTTTTAATCAGTTTTATGAAAATTTTAGCTTTTTTAACTTTCATTGGACTTGTCCAATCGAATTTAGCGGCTAAATTTTCTGCAATATATACTTTTGCTTCATTAAAAGTAGAAAAGGAGTTTAAGATATCTAAACTTTTATCAAATAATCTATGGTCGCCATCATACAAATCATTGATAGTTAATATTTTTTCATTTAAGCCGATGGACTTCTTTAGATCATCAATAGGCATTGCACTTAATTTGTCAGACACATCATTTGAGTTATTAAATTCAAATAATTCAGCGAATTTCGGATCTATATTTACATGAACAGCATTATTTACATTGGTTGCTTCTTGGGTCGCTGTTGGTTGTGTGTAAACGGGTTCTGGTACAACTACAGGCTCAGGCGCAGGTGGCGGTGGCGGTGTTGGAGCTTGATACTGATTGTTTGTTTCTGGATTTGAAGTATAATCTTTCAATGAATCTGGAATTTTAATAATCACAGGCTTCTTGTAAGTCACTTTTTCTTGAACAGGTTCAACTTTTTCAACAACAGGTGGGACGAAAGTTGTAATTTCTTCTTCTTCGATTTCATCATCAACCTGAACGATGTTTGAGACAGTTGACGTCACATTGTCATTTAAAATTTCATCATAAAACTGACGAACATAACTTAACATTAGATCTCTTTCAATACTTGAAACTTTATTATCCACTAGCAGATTTTCAAAAAGTAGATTAATTTTACTGAGGATGATTTTGGACTCCTTTAAATTCATTATAAATAATTTAGTTTGTGGTAGGGAAATAAAAAATTATACAGAGATAACATAAATTAGTTTCTAAAAAATATCAATTTTAAGCATTTTTTTACTTTTTCATGTAAATATCAGCAAATAATAATATTTTTATAAACAAGTTGGTAAAAAATTATTGAACTAAGCTAGAAAAAATTAATTTTGTGTGACTACTATGATTATTCACTTACATAAATTCTTACATGTTTTTAGAACCACACTTTAAAGGTCAAAGAAGCGGATGGATTGAAGTCATTTGTGGCTCCATGTTTTCAGGAAAGACTGAAGAGCTAATTCGACGGATCAAACGAGCGAAGATTGCGAATCAAAAAATCATGATTTTCAAGCCTAAGGTCGATACTAGATATGACGAAATGAAGGTGGTTTCACATGATGATAATGCAGTGGATTCTTTACCTGTAAGCAGTTCAACTGATATCCTAAAGTTGGTAGATAATGATGTCAATGTAGTAGGAATTGATGAGGCGCAATTTTTTGATGCTAAATTGACTCCAACCTGTGAAGCTCTAGCATTAAAAGGAATTAGAGTTATTGTTGCAGGCTTGGATATGGATTTCAAAGGGAAGCCATTTGGACCAATGCCCAATTTATTAGCTTCGGCAGAATATATTACAAAGGTACATGCAATATGTCACCATTGCGGAAATTTGGCAACGCATTCGTATCGTTTATCTGCGGATCAAAGTCAAGTGATGTTGGGGGAGACGGATACGTATGAGGCTCGTTGTCGTACATGTTACAATATGGGAAATATCATGGATTTGAAAGTTGTAAATGAGTAATAATAGTTACATTTTTTAGTGAGGAGTTGAGCCATCATTCAACTTCGTTGATGATTAGTTGAGCGCTACGCTGTTGAGTAAAAAAAACTGCATTTTGGGGCTGCGGTATTGAGTTGTAGATGTTAAATAGTCTTATTTGCTACTATTTTTAATCAATTGATAATAAAAACGAATCGCTTTTTTATATCCAGAAATAGGAATACATTCATTATATCCGTGTATTCTTGTCAAGTCTGATTTTTCAAGTTGAATAGGTAGAAACCGAAGGATATTTTCTGAAACTTCTTGATAATGTCTACTATCTGTACCTGCGACGACTAAAGAAGGACAAATAATTGTTTCTGGAAAAATTTCTTTAATACTTCGTTCTAGTACACGATAACCAAAACTTTCAGTAGATGACACCTTGCTTGGATCGCTGCCCCCAGGAATTTGCGTGATAGAAACTCTTTGGTCATCAATGATGTTTTTTACATAATTCACAACAGATTCTTTCGTTTCACCAGGAAGAATTCTAAAATTAACTTTAGCATTGACTGTGGTGGGTAGTACATTTTCTTTGAATCCGCCGCTGATAATAGTAGGAGCGGTTGTAGTTCTAATCATTGCATTGCTTGTTGAGATGTTACCCAATTGATTAATCAAAACAGATTCAAAAAGCCACATATTTGAGAATAAAGTTTTAAACAAAG
Source organism: uncultured Saprospiraceae bacterium (assembly GCA_947311465.1). Classification (GTDB taxonomy): domain Bacteria; phylum Bacteroidota; class Bacteroidia; order Chitinophagales; family Saprospiraceae; genus CAMZLN01. The sequence continues at coordinate 29,589 of CAMZLN010000096.1, read as the reverse complement.
GGCTCATTTCAGGCCCAACATGAGCAAATAATTCTGCGGAAGCCCCATCGATTCTTGCAGGAAAGGGATTTTCTTGAAGATTATTAATGGCTTTACTTATGATACCGATAGCCGTTTCTTTTCCTGGCATGGATGAATGACCACCTTCGTCCAATTCAACGTTTAAATTTAAAGTTACATACCCTTTCTCTGCAATACCGATAAGAGCCAAGGGTTTGGACAATCCCGGCATAGCATCATTGAGGACCAAAGTACCTTCATCTAGTACATATTCAAATTCAAGATTTTTTGATTTAAACAATTTCGCAATTTCCTTAGCTCCACGCAAACCACTAATTTCTTCATCATGTCCAAAAGCGAAATAAATATCTCTTTCAGGAAAATAATTTTCTTTTAGGAGTTGTTCTGAAGCTTCTAAAATTCCAAAAGCACTAATTTTATCATCCAAAGTTCCTCTACCCCAAATAGTATCGTTAATTATTGCACCACTAAATGGATTTTGTTGCCAATGTAGCATTGCATTGGTATCTACAGGCACAACATCCAGATGCGCCAAAAGCAATACAGGTTTTAGCTGACTATCTCGTCCTTTCCATTTTAAAACTTTACTAAATTGATTAACAGAAATTACATTCAATTCTTTATAAACATTTGGGAAACTAGCCATCATTAAACTATCCAATAATAAAAACTGTTGTGTATCAATTTTTTCACGGAGAGACGCAGTATTTATTTTTATTGCATCAGAAAGTCGTTCCAAAGCTAGATCATCAACGTAAGTTTCATCGATTGGATTTATCCCTGAAATTTGTCGACTATTAAAATTTACAAAATTGAAGACAATCATCCCAATACCGATAATCAATAATAATAAAAAGAATTGAAGTATAAGTCGTTTTAGTTTTCTCATGAATCGTTTTTATAAATTTACTTCAAATATATAAATTTCGTTTTAATAAGTTGATTTTGTTCTGTAACAAATAGCACAATTCATTAAATAAAAAATAATTAACTTTGTAAAAATAAAAAATAATCGAACAATGAAATCAAAAGAATTATCACAAATAATTAAGAGCAGAAGGAGTATTTACCCCCACGAATATTTAAGTAAGCCCATACCTAAGGAAGTTATTATTGAGATTTTGGAAAATGCAAATTATGCACCAACCTATAAAAAAACGGAACCTTGGAGATTTAAAGTAATTCAAGGAGAAAAACGAGCAGATGTTGGACATTTTATCGCCGACTTTTACAAGGCGAATTCCCCCGCGGATAAATTTAACGAAAACAAATTTCATAAAATCATTCAAAAGCCTCAAGATTCTGCGGTAGTAATTGCAATTTGTATGCAAAGAGATCCGAAAGAACGACTGGAAGAATGGGAAGAATTATCAGCAGTTGCAATGGCTGTTCAAAACATGTGGCTTACCTGCACCGCCCATAACATAGGCTGTTACTGGGGGACGCCCAAAGCTGTAAAAAATGCGAATGAATTATTTGAAATGGCGGAGGGAGAAAAATGTTTGGGTTTCTTCTTTATGGGCTATGTAGATAATGCAGCTAGGGAACAAAAACGGACATCTGTTTTAGAAAAAGTAGTTTGGGTAGATTAAGGAATCTGTTATTTTCTAATTATTAAACAATAATATTATTACATTTTTGTTTTACATTTATATTTTTGCATGACAAACTTGTGTTTTATGAATCGTTTTTTTACTATTACTGTATTATTGTTTTTTACGAATTTTGTGTTTGGTCAGACTGATATTTCAATTGGACAGTGGAAAGGATATTTATCCGAAAAATCATTTCACTATCTAACACAAAGTGAAACAACTTTATATCTTGCGACCCCTTTGTCTTACATTGAGATGGATAAATCTGATGGATCTCAAAGGTCTCATAGTAAATTAAACGGACTTACGCATTCAAATGTTAGTTTTGTAAAATATGATAAGACCACAAAATCATTAATCGTTATTTACAACAATAGTTCGTTTGATGTAGTAGCAGAAAATGGAAATATCACATCTTTTTCAGCCATCCAAACAGATGGGAATTTTCTTGCAAGAGCGATTAATGATATTTATATTGATGGCAATGGATTGGCCCATTTTGCGTGTAAATTTGGCGTTGTAATTTTTGATTTAAAAGAATATGAGTTTGTAGAAACGTATGATTTTCAAACTTCTGTAAATGGAATTACAAAACTGCATGATACCTTATATGTAGCGAGTGATGATGGTATTTTTTATGGAAATACGACAGGCAACCTTAATTTACAAGATATCAATCAATGGAGTTATTTTGATATTGAGGATGGATTTCCTGCCGTTTATTCTTCCAATGCGATTTGTGATAAATTCAACTCCATCTATTTTGATGTAAATGATACCGTATTTGTAAAAACGAATGATGGCATTGAAAAAATTGTTTCAGAAGAAGAATATGGAGTGAAGTATATTACTGCCGAAGGTGCTGGTATCTTGATAGGATTGGTTAATACAGAAGGGAAACTATATTATTTAGATGAACAAAAAGAGCTTACGGAGCTACCTTCAAAGTGCACTGGAGCAGTTGGCTACGGCATTGAAGATGAAAATGGAACATTTTGGATAGGGAGTAAATGGCATGATTTGAGAGAAATTTCGGGTAAAAATGCTACAGATTGCAAATATCATTCGATTAATGCCCCATATACTTCGTCTGTAAATGATGTCGCATTAAAAAACGGAGTGCTATGTATTGCTACAGCCTATGAAAATCATTTAGCACCTGATAATAAGGCTGGATTTTTTACTTTAGAAGAAGGATTATGGAAAAGGTATGGCAGTAATATTAAATACTTAAAAGACAAGGATGCTGCTAGAGAGCATCATAAAGCAATATTTCATCCAAAAGATAATCGGTTATATATCTCTTCTTTTTGGGGTGGATTAATTGAAAAAAACGGTGAAGAATTAGTTGTATATAATTCTGAGAATTCGGCACTTCAAAAATTTGGCAACAATACAAGAGTAGCAGGTATTGCTTTTGATGATGACGCAAATTTATGGATGGCAAATAGTAGTGCTCAAAAACCAATTTGTGTTATGAAAGAGGACGGAACCTGGGCCAATTTTAATGTGACAACCAGTCCAGATTTAAGGGATATGATAATCGATAGCTATGGGAATAAATGGTTTGTTGTATTTGGGCAAGGTATATTGGTATTTAATGAACATGGAACTTTTGATGACAAATCCGATGATGAAAAAAGATTTATTACTATCAACGATAATCTTCCCGAAAACCATGTAAATGGAATGGCGCTTGACTTAAATGGTGATGTATGGGTGGGTACACTTGATGGAGCAGTCGTATTTGAATGTGGAAGTTCTATAATGGATAGAGATTGTAAAGGTTCGAAAAGAATAATTGATTCCAACGAATTTGATGATGAAAATGCATATTTACTTTCTGGAGAGAATATAAATACAATTGCTGTTGACGGAGCCAACCGAAAGTGGTTTGGAACGGACAATGGAGTTTTCGTATTATCTCCAAGTGGGCAACAACAAGTGGCGCATTTTGATACAAAGAATAGCCCGTTACCCGATAATGTCATACGAGATATTGAGATAGACCCCAATAGTGGAGAAGTTTATATTGGTACCCGTTTGGGTTTAGTGGTATATCGTTCTGATGCGACAGGCTCGAAAAAGTTTCATAGTACAAATGTAACGGTTTTTCCAAACCCTGTTCGTCCAGATTATACAGGAGTGATTGCCATAAAAGGCTTAGCAGAAAATTCCAATGTAAAAATTACTGATATAACAGGCAAGTTATTTTATGAAACAAAAGCCTTAGGAGGTCAAGCCATCTGGGATGGAAAAGATTACAACGGACGAATTGCTTCAACAGGAGTCTATTTAGTTTTTGGGACTAATGCCGATAATAGCGCTCCAGAATCTATCGTTACGAAGATTTTATTTGTCAAATAATCTATTTCTCTTCTTCATAATAGATTTTGTAGTATTTGCGCCCATCGGACTCAATTCCTTTTTCAATCAAATCTTTTTTGCCATGGATATAGATATGGAAATTTTTATCGAGTTTTAAAACTTTTTTAAATGCACGCTCTTGTTTTTTTACGGCACGTTCTGATATTTCAAAATTATCAGTTGTTTCAATTTCCTTTTCAGTTCTATAGCTTTCATCAAAACTTCTAAAATTTTCAATTAAACTAGGTTGTGTGAAAACTTCTTGCTCAAATTCTTCACGATCGAAATTGTCATGTGATTTAAAATAATCAACTGAACGATTAAGTAAGTCAATTTGGTCAGTAGCACTTACTTCACCTTTACATTCTTTTACAACAAAATCTTTAGTGATTTTTAAGACTTGATCAGTTTGTTGATAATCATCATTGATGGGTTTAACATCAAGGAATTCATTTTTCCAATACTGTAATTTTGGTAATCTATTGATTTTGTCAAATGTCAATAAATTGTAACCATCTTCTTTATTAATATTAAAAATGATCACCCCAATATCTACACCTTTTAGTGCATATCCGTAAGAAGTATCAATTGAAACAGGATTTTCTAAAATATTAAAATTGATAAAATCCATTTTTCGTTCCGACTTAAAAATTCCTATTGCATCAACAACATCATCACCAATTCCAACATTTACGAAATGAGCTACAGTAATATCACCACCTGCTACCTTCGGGCTTTGAATTACATCTGCGAGCCATGTTGCCATCATTCTAGATTTTGGAATAAATTCAGCGGGATCTTCAAAAATAGAATCCACCATATTAAAGATACGATTATTTTCAGGATAAGCCAGACTGTGAAAGTCAGCAGGTACAAATGGATTTAGAAGATAATCTAATAATTCCATAGTCGTATTATCATCCATAGTAATTGTAGATTCAGATAAATTCAATGGTTCTTCATTGACTTGATTACCTACATAATGATTGATAATTTGTTGGATTTCGACGGAGGAAAAATCTAGCATTTGCTCTTATGTTTATGTTGTTTTAAAAAGATGAACAAATGTAGTTTTATTTGTGGATAATACGGAGTAGGTTGGCACAAATTTTTACATATATCTTGGGAATAATTTTACAATTAAAAATTATAAAACACAATCCAACTCCTAAGGAAAACGCCCAGAATAAATTCACTTTCACCAAAAAAGAAGTAAAATTTCTATTCAGATTTCAACTTTTGTTCCATTTCGTATAACTATTCAATATTTTTATCCGTTAATATCACAAGTAAAGTAAAAGCAAAAACAAATGAACAAATTTCTTTTAATATTTTTCGGTTTACAATTATATTCCTTTGGAATAGTAGGTCAAGATATAGATTATAGATTTCCCTATAATATTAATAATCCAGATACTTCTATACTTTTAATTCCAGAATTGGAAGAGATATCTGGGATTGCTATTGGTAAAAATCCCAATGAAATTACAGCCGTAGAAGATGAAAATGGTAATTTATATACTTTTAACACATTTACTGGAGCATTAATTTCAAAAAAGAGATTTCATCATAGGGGTGATTATGAGGATTTAGCATTTGTTGAGGATCATTTATTTGTTTTAAAAAGTAACGGATCTATATATGAAGTATATGATGATGGGGCAGACACATTGGCAAGAATTAAATATAAAACACCGTTGAATAAACAAAATAATCTAGAAGGGCTTTGTTTTGATAAAGAACATAATCAATTGTTGATAGCATGTAAAGGCGATATTGATACACAATATACAGATGATTTGGCAAGAGGGGTTTATCGCTTTGATCTAGAAACTAAATCATTGATTCCAGATCCAATGATTGTAATAACTTTAGATGACTTTAAGTCATTTATTCGCAAATCAAAAAATAACCACCTTTTAGAAAAGTTTAGTCCCTATCTAGATTCCAAGAAGTTGAAATTTGCACCATCAGCAATTGCAATACACCCCCAAACAAAAAACATTTACCTTATATCTAGTCGTGGAAAGATGTTAATGGTATTAAATCCTAACTGTAAAATTATACATTTGGAGAAAATGGATAAAGTAATTCATAGACAGCCAGAGGGTATGTTCTTTGATGAAGAAGGAAATTTATTTGTTTCAAATGAGGGGAAAGGGGGCATTCCAAAAATATTTATGTTTAGATATAATCCAAGATAGGGTCAATCGATAAAATTGTTTTTTGACAATTTTCCTGAATGATAAAAAATCAAAAACATTAGGATTCTTTTCGACATTGTTTCGAAATTATTGTTTTCCTAAAAACGGAATTTGGTAAAGAACCTATAAAATAAAAGTAAATGTGCTTGTATTTCAAAAATATAAGAACCATTTTTGCAAAAGAACAAAATAATAAATATGGCAATTATCGAATTAAGAGTTCCAACAATTGGAGAATCAATTACAGAAGTAACACTTTCTCAATGGTTAATTGAAGATGGAGCATTTGTTAAGATTGATGAACCCATATGTGAGTTTGAGTCTGACAAAGCAACTTTAGAATTTCCTGCTGAAGCGGCAGGAAAATTAATTTATGTCGCTAATGAAGATGATGATTTGGAAATTGGTGCTTTGGTAGCAAAGATTGATACCAGTGTAACTGCGGGTTCAGATGATCCTACACCACAAAAAGTGAATCCAACAAAAGAAGTTACGAAGAGTGAAGCTCCAGTGAAAAATAATGATTCTTATGCAAAAGGTACTCCATCGCCAGCAGCTCAGAAAATTATTGCTGAAAAGGGAATTGATGTCACATCAATTAATGGTACAGGAAAGGACGGCAGAATTACCAAAGGAGATGTTGTAAATATCACAAAGCCTGCTCCAACTAAGACTCCAGTAAAAGATAAAGAAAAGGAAGTACTTGCCAATGTTGAGCATTTTTCAAGAGGAACTAGAAGAGAAAAGATGAGTAGAATGAGGAGAACTATTGCTTCTCGCTTAGTTTCTGCAAAAAATAACACTGCGATGTTGACTACTTTTAACGAAGTCGACTTGTCTGAAATCATGAAACTCAGGAAGAAATATCAAGAACGATTTGTTGAAAAATACGGCGTAAAATTAGGTTTTATGTCTTTGTTTGCAAAGGCATGTGCAAAAACGTTGATGGAAATGCCAAGTGTAAATGCCCAAATTAATGGCAACGAATTAATTTTTCATGACTTTGCTGATATTTCTATTGCGATTTCGACTCCTACTGGATTGGTTGTGCCGCCTGTTAAAAATGTTGAGTCCATGTCATTTTCAGAAATTGAATTGGCAATAAAAGCACTTGCAAAGAAAGCAAGAGATGGAAAGTTGACTTTAGACGAAATGTCAGGCGGAACATTTACGATTACCAATGGTGGGATATTTGGATCTATGATGAGTACGCCCATTATTAATGAGCCACAATCTGCAATATTAGGAATGCATACAATACAGCAAAGGCCTGTTGCCGTAAATGGTCAGGTTGAAATTCGTCCAATGATGTATTTAGCGTTATCATACGACCATAGAGTTATTGATGGAAGTACATCTGTAACATTTTTAGTGAAGGTGAAGAAACTTTTGGAAGATCCAACTACTTTATTGTTAGACTTGTAGCATCTATTTTAGTATTGGAAAGTTTAAATAATTAGATAAAATGACGTTAAGAGAATTTTTAGATTTAATCGCAGCAAACCCAGGATATATTCTTGCTTTTTTTGCAATGATTCCTTTAACTGCAATTTTGTCAAATGTAATGGGCAAAGGAGAAGGACATCTATCACCTTGGAAATTTTTATATTCTACATTAATTTATTTAGTGGCAGTACCTGGTATATTTGCAGTTACTTTAAGTATATATTTATTTTTATTCGAGCGGAAATCAATATTTGATACTGATGTTTACACTCAGATATTACCAATTCTTTCAATGATGATTACTTTTTTAATTATTCGCAAGAATGTTGACTTAGATCATATACCGGGTTTTGGAAAGTTGTCTGGCATGATTATGATGATTACAGTGGTAATGATGATGATGTGGTTTATGGAAAAGACGAGAATTTTTGTGATATCCGTTGTTCCATTTCAGAATGTAATTTTTCTATTTATTGGTATGTTGATTGTGTTCAGATTTGGATGGAGTAAAATGATGAAGAAATAATTTAGGAATTGTGTAGAAATAAATGTTGTTTCTTCTGTAGGTTATTTTGGTTTCAGTTTTGCTTTAAAGAAGGAATATTATTGATACTGTGACTGATTTAAGTGAAAAATGGCTATCTCAAATCAAATTGGGACAGCCATTTTTATTTTAGGTACTGTGCAAAATAGTTTTTATTTTGCATTTTCTGCTTCAGGAGTTTTTGTTTCTTTTGTTTCAGCTACAACTTCAACATCTCCATTAATTTTAGCTTTAATTAATGCTTCAATTTCATTTGCCAATTCAGGATTGTCATCCATAAATCTTTTTGCAGATTCTCTTCCTTGCGCGATTTTAGACCCATTGTAACTATACCATGATCCACTTTTATTGATGATATCTTGATCTACTCCAATATCGATAATTTCACCTGTTTTAGAAATTCCTTTACCGAAGGTTATATCAAATTCAGCAATTCTAAAAGGAGAAGCCAATTTATTTTTAACCACTTTTACTCTAACGTGATTTCCAACAACATTTCCTTCCTTATCTTTTATAGCAGAGCCAGATTTTCTGATATCCAAACGAACAGATGCATAAAATTTCAATGCATTACCACCCGTTGTTGTTTCGGGATTACCGAACATGACACCAATTTTCTCTCTAAGTTGATTGATAAAAATACATGCACTACCCGTTTTGCCGATAGTTCCAGTTAATTTTCTCATTGCTTGAGACATAAGTCGAGCTTGAAGGCCCATTTTAGAATCACCCATTTCTCCTTCAATCTCTGCTTTCGGCACTAAAGCAGCTACAGAATCGACTACGATGATATCAATGGCACCAGAACGGATTAAATGTTCCGTAATTTCAAGTGCTTGTTCACCATTGTCTGGTTGAGAAATCAATAAGTTGTCTACATCAACGCCTAAAGCTGATGCATAATTTCTATCAAATGCATGTTCAGCATCGATAAAAGCAGCAATACCGCCTTGCTTTTGACATTCGGCAATAGCGTGAATAGCTAAAGTTGTTTTACCAGAAGATTCAGGTCCGTAGATTTCAATGATTCTTCCCTTTGGTAATCCATTGATACCTAGAGCTAAATCCAAGCTAAGGGATCCAGTAGGGATAGCTTCGACATCCAAAACGGTTTTATCACCTAGTCTCATTACGATACCTTTTCCATAGGATTTTTCTAAGCGATCGACGGTTGATTTTAGTGCTTTTAATTTTTCTTCTTTTTCTTTTGACATGATATTCTGTTGTTTATTTAATTGATAATACAAATATAAATAAAATATTTAATAAAACAAATTTTTCAAATAAAAAGTTTTATAAATTAATTTGTTTTAAGTGGTATCCGTTGTAAACATACTAAATAGTGATTGGATGGAAACTCACAATTTTTGCAAAATGAATTATTTTTGATATTTTTAATTTTGATAAGTTTCCGTCTAGACACTATATAATATGCAAAATACAAAAAAAGCCTTCATTGAAAGTATCAATGAAGGCTTTTTATTGGAAAAAGGTAAAATTAAGCTTCTACCGTTTTTCTTTGGCTATATTCTAAAATATTGTTCAGTATATTCTTTGAAGGTGTAAAAACGACTTTAGGTAATTGATCATACCCCATTTTTACATTTAAGTATGTACAACTCTTTTCATAGCTGTTGTTCAATTCTTCTTCAATTTTCAACTTTTGAGAAATACTGGTCTCATTGTAGATATAACGAATTAGATTAAGTGTAAAGTTTGCATTCATAAATAAATATTAAAAGATTAAATGATTCGCATATTAAACCAAAAAGATTAAATTTTTATTGTATAAAATTTGAATATTTATTTATTTTTCTTTATGACTCAATTTATTTTATGCCAAGTCTGAGTTCTACCGAGTAATGAAAATCCAATATATCCTCTTACACTTAATTTATCATTTCCGTCCATCCAGACACTTGCCTTATATATTTTACCAGTAGCAGGATCCATAATTTGCCCATAACTCCAATAGTCTTTATATGGTTTCAAATCCCAAAGGATAACCATACCTTCAATTGGTTGTCCTTTTTTATCACCTGGACATTCAGTACAAACAGTAGAAGAAGCAGCGGCTAATAGCTTAATTACTTTTCCATAAAACTTTCCATTTTCTTCATAAATAGTAATATGAGACTTTGGCTCACCAGACTCATCATCTATGGTTTTCCAAGTTCCAATAAGAGATTGTGCATTCATTATCAATGTCAAGCACATAAAAGCCAAAAGGCTTAAGATAGATTTTTGATTTATCATAATTCAAGTTTTTTTTATTTGAACTGCAAAATAATGATATAAATTGTATTTACAAGCTATATCAAGATAAAACATGGCTACTTTCTTGCAAAATAGCATTTCCAATACTACAATTCAAACATTTTTTGTGATTACAATAAGCATTTTTTAATTGCAAAAGAGCTTGTGTATCATAAGCACTTTTAGGGTTTTCCCCTAACTTCGTCCAATTATCAATTATGCTATTTGATTCACCTTTTAATGTTTCTAGCAAATGAATCGCCTTGTCTTGATATTCAGAAATTCCTTTTGATTTACCATAAAGGAATAGAAATGGGACAATTGTATTAATTACAATTAAGTGAATTGTACTTTTTCCTAGTAATTTTATACGTTGAATTGATGATTTATCAAATATGAAGTGATTGTTCCAATAAATTGGCAATTCTATTTTAAAAATATTTTCAATTTCAAAAATCGATTTAGCAGAAAGCATTCTTGAAAAAAGATGTGATTCTTGGAATAGCAATTTAGAAAATTGCGCAATACGGATAGTTGGGAAGTTTTGTGGTCGCAGTCTAAGAAATTTCCAACTTTCTTTTTTAATCGGAGTAAGTTGATACTTTTGTTTAAGAAAAGCATATTCCTTTTTAAGATTATTTGGATATTCGTCATCAAAATCAGAATCCAATAATCCAGATTGCCCAAATAATAATGCAGCTATTTGAAATTCATTATCTCGGTGTTTAGCAATAATATTCAAGTCAATAGATTTAGCGAGAAGATCAAAAGGAAGTTTATTGACTTTTAAACCAAAGTTCACTGCCAATGTTTGAAAAAATGTTTTCTCCCAATCATCATTATTCATTTTTAAGGTTGAGTTGATTGTCTGAATTTTTTCTTCTAGTCTTTCAATTAAAAGGCGATCATACCAAATATTTTTTTTGATTTGACATATTTTATGAAATTGATGTTGACAAGGAATCCAGTATTTATTATTCAATAATTTCAAATATTGGGCTTCCATTTTGGGGAATATTCTATTTTTTAAAGAAAACGCAGCAATTTGACTCCCCGAAGATCGAAATATTTTTTGATCATCATCAAAAACGACATGAAGGATAACATTGTCATAATCTTTATCCGATTGATGTCCGTGCAACATCCAATCAGAACTATTGATATGAATTTCTACATGCCCTGCCCATAAAGTATCTCCGATTTTTATTCTTGCATCCAAAAAATCAGGACCTGCATGCGTGTTGTATTGACCAATCGAAATGATATGGATATCCTCACCGCTAGAAGTTTTCATATTAGAAGTCTGAAATTTTTGAAATCTCCAAATATAGTGTAAGAAATCTTCTTTCATTGTTAATAAATTCGTATAAAGTGATAAAAATATAGATGCACATCCAAGTGGAGTGCACCTATAAATGAAAAATTTATGCTTCAGCTTTAGGCTGTGACTTTGAAAGAAGCATGAATTCTTTTACCAATATTTCAGTTATGTTTCTTTTGTTTCCATCCTTGTCAATATAATTTCTGTGTTGCAATTTACCTTTCATTGCCACTTCATTTCCTTTTCTTAAAAATACTTCCATATTTTCAGCTACCTTTCCCCAAGCAACGATATTATGCCAAGATGTTTCTACCACTTTTTCGCCATTTGCGTTATGATAAATATCTTTTGTGGCGATGGCAACCTTAGCCAATTTTCTACCACCATTGATTTCTTTAATTTCTGGATTGCTTCCTAAGTTTCCGATTAATTGAATTGAATTTCTTAAATTGTTCATAATAAATAGTTTTAACGTTAATAAATAGTTTTAAAAATAATGTTCTTTAGTAAATCTCATTTTTCAATTTGAACTGCCAAAGAACGAAAAATAATAATTTTATACTTTAGGTTCTGATTTTGATAATAACATGAATTCGTTTACAACTACTTGAGATGTATATCTTTTAAGTCCATCCTTATCGACATACGAATTGTGTTGCAATTTTCCTTTAAGAGCTACTTCATTTCCTTTTCTAAGAAGCACTTCCATGTTTTCGGCAAGCTTTCCCCATGCTACAATATTGTGCCATGTTGTCTCAACTATTTTTTCGCCTTTCGCATTTTGATAAATATCTTTTGTAGCGATGGAGACGGTAGTTAATTTTTTTCCACCTTCCAAAATTTTCAATTCTGGATTGCTTCCTAAGTTTCCGATTAGTTGTACTGAGTTTCTCAAGTTGTTCATAATAAGTAATTTTAACAGTTAATAAATATGATTAATAAAAAGTAAATAGTCGTGACGAATTTTGATTTCGTTTTGACAGTGCAAATATGAGGGGACTTGCAACTATTTATCCGTTATTAAACGCTTATAAACGTTTATATCCGTTTATAAACGTTTAAATTCGGATAATTTCGGGCTTAAATGATTGATTTGCAGTACAGGTATAAAAAACATTAACAATTCGGCACTTTTTTGAATTTTTTATAAAAAAAATGAAAAATTCAGAAAAAAGCATATTTTTTCTTGAAAATAGCTTTTTGAAGTGGACAATAAATAGCTTTATGATGGGGACATATGACCATTTTATGAAGCCGTTTCAATTTGTAAAAAGGGTTTGGTTGTCGCTATCCAGTGATTGATAATGATACAGATGAACATCAAAAAATGAATAGACGAGTAGAAGTGAAATTTGGAATTTTATAAATAATTCAATTTATTTTACCACAGCAAAGTCCGTAGGTTCGGCTTCCGATATAATCAATGGAACTTCATCTCGAATCAGTTTAGAAGTCACTTTATCCAATTCTTCATAAGATTTCCCATATTGTAAATGAGCGATATCATTCCAGATCTCATTGTAAGCAGCTTTTAATTCATTATAGACAGTCAAGTAAATTTTAAATTTTGTTGAACGATCGTTTTGCAGAGAGATAATTGCCTTTTTAGGATTATTAGGCTTGTCGTCCTCATGATTCGGGTTGAGAATGAAAGTTTTTGCAGTAGATTTAAGAGAAGAGATATTGGCTATTTCTCCTTCAATTAATAGTTCGTTTTGAGCATTAATTTTAACAGAAAGGACATTTTTTTTAGATAAAGGAATAGAAATTGGATTGGCATCCCAAATTGGAAGTTTTACCAAAATACCTTTATCAACATCAATAGTAGTAGTAACCAAGAAGAAAATCAATAAAAGAAAAGCGATATCCGCCATAGAACCAGCATTCACACTCGATTCTGGACGATGAGATTTTTTATTAAACATAGCAATACATTTTAATGAAGAATTTCCAATAAGATGTATTGCTTAATGTTTTTGGCGTATTTTATTTAAAATGAGCTAAAATCTTAGTAGCCAATTCAACTCCAATATTAGTTTGAGCTTCTTTGGTAGAAGCACCCGTATGAGGAGTGAGCGACATTTTAGCATGTTGCAAAAGGCTTTGTTTAGGAGTTGGTTCATTCATAAACACATCTAAACCACACCCCATTACCTTTCCAGAATCTAGAGCATCAATCAAGTCAACTTCATTGATAATTCCACCCCGAGAAGCATTAACCAAAATAACACCATCCTTCATTTGATCAAATTCTTCTTTATTGATGAGCGGTTGTCCTAAAGAAGGAACATGCAGAGAAATAAAATCACTTTGTTCTAGGACTTCATCCATGGTACTTGTTTTAATTTCGAATGTTTTCTTAGAACCATCGAAAAATTCAAGTTCAACATCTTTCGTTTCCACATAAGGATCGAAAGCAATAATTTTCATTCCTAATCCAAGACCTTTTTTAACTGTTTCAGTTCCAATTTGCCCAAAACCAATAATACCTAGAGTTTTGCCCTTCAATTCGGAACCCTTTGAATAAGATTTTTTTAAATCTTTAAAAGTTTTATCACCATTAGTTGGCATCTGTCGATTGGCATCTTGAAGAAAACGACTTAAAGTTAAGAAATGACCAAAAACCAATTCTGCCACAGCATTTGAAGAAGCACCTGGTGTATTATAAATAGCAATACCTTTAGATTTAGCATAATCCACATCAATATTGTCAAGTCCTACACCAGCTCTTGCAATCACCTTCAAATTAGGACATTGATCAATCAATTCCTTTCTGACTTTGGTTGCGCTTCGCACAATAATGACATCATAGGTTGGAAGTTCTTTTGGTAAATCAGCTTGTGGGATTTTTACTGTATCTACCTTGCAACCACTTGCTTCCAATAATTCTTGTCCTTTTGGATGAATACCATCATTTGCTAAAATCTTTATCATAATCATACTGTTATTTAGAAAAATACAAATTTAAATCATTTTTCAACATTAAATCCATTTTTAATCAAAAACTATTCCTAAACAATCTTATCTAGCCTTTAATTTTGAAATTTCTCTATCCTTATCTTTAATTTGGGCTTCCAATTGCTTGATTAACTTGTTTTGTTCTCTGATGATATCATTTTGAGAAGCATTATTGGATGGTTGTCGATCAATTGATTTTTTAATATTTTCTACAGGATTTTCACCTCTATAAAATGAAGCTCCGAAATATGCAAGCGGCACAATGATAATCATTGCCAGAAGAAATCTAAAGAAAGGAGTTGTTTTGTATTTGGTAGCCATAACGTTTTATATTTGATTATACTTTAATAATACAATTATAATGAAAGCAAATCTTATTAATTGCATAATGTCTGATGTTTTTTCTATTCAATACGATAAACGCATAAACAATCGAGATAAACTCCTATTTCAAACTGCAAATTATGGATAAAATAAAAAATAAAATGCAACAACGTATACTTATCAAACTATGGCGAAATAAATTTCATCGGTTAAAAATAAGATTTATTGTTGAAAATAATGTCCTTTGTAATATAAAATGCCACGGATGCACGGATGCTTTTCATACATATTTGACGAAATGAATTTCATCAGACTGTGCCACGAATGCACGGATGCTTTCATATGTACTATAACGAAATAAATTTCATCGGACTTTAAAAAGACAAATGAAATTTATTTCGACCAACAACGCAGCGTAGTTTGTATCTTACTTCAAGAATAGCGGTAATGGAATGATTCAAAATCAAAACCTACCACGCACTCATAAAATATGAAGCAGATTATTTTTTAAATAAAATAACCCCTGAAGCCAAAAAAGTTAATTCTTCCTTAGGTTCTGTGATAGCATCTATCTCTTCTTTACTTTTTCCTGCATCTTCCGCATAATGCTTCAATTCACTTACAGAAGTTACTTCTCTCGATGCAACTCCTTTCATAATTACATGTTTTCCCGAGCAATCTTTTGGCATAAAAAACCCATAATCCTTGAATTTCACAAACATAGGAGGGTCATTTGGATTGTCTGAAACCAAATTCATCCAACATCCTTTCTTTTGACATACGGACTCGACAGTAGCAGTTACAACAGCGTCAACTTTATCTGTAGATTTCATTTTACCCACTAAACTTGAATAAGGAACAGCATTCTTTGCTTTAAATTTCTCGCCATAAACACCTATAGATCCACCCCATGCTTTCTCATACTTATTGGTACACGACGATATTAACAAAACAGCAAACACTACTAAAAATACATTTTTCATAAGACTTTATTTTTTAATTCTAATAATATTTACAAAATTACATATTATTAAACATGTATTTAAACAATTCGTACTAATAATTATCATTATTTGAATAAAAATCACGATATAAATATTACTCTTTTTTGTAATGCAATATAGTTTGCATAACTTTGCACTGTGTACAATATAATTTTAAGCTTTATTACAGCTTTCACGCTGACCTATTTCGCCATACCTTCGATCATCCATATCGCAAAGGTAAAGCATTTGTGTGATAATCCTGATGATGATCGACGTGCGCATACAGAAGCAACACCTTCGCTTGGAGGTATTGGCATTTTTTCTGGCGTTATTTTTTCGATAATTATGTGGACTCCTTTCAATGTGTTTAGTGATTTGCAATATATTTTATGCAGTTTTATTATCATTTTCCTGATTGGTGCAAAAGATGACATTTTACCCATGTCTCCGAAAACAAAATTGATGGGAGAATTATTTGCTGCGGCAATTTTGGTTTTTCTTTCCCATGTTCAGCTGACATCTTTTTATGGATTTCTAGGAATTCACGAATTGCCTTATGCAATAAGTATAGGTCTTTCTATTTTTACAATTTTGGTGATTATCAATGCATTTAATCTTATTGATGGCATTAATGGTCTATCGGGAAGTCTCGCAATCATCATGTCAATTTCTTTTGGAACATGGTTTTTCTTTGTAGATAGACTTGAACTTGCGATTGTTGCCTATAGTCTTGCAGGTGCGTCACTTGCTTTTTTAAAATACAATTATACTCCAGCGAAAATATTTATGGGAGATACGGGCTCTCTATTATTGGGGTTAATTGCATCTATTTTAGCTATTAAATTTTTAGAAGTCAATGATTTCATTATTCAAGACAGTTCAGCATTTGAAAAATATGGTAAATATGCGTTTAAAGTTGGGCCTGCGATCGCTGTTGGAGTGTTAGTATTACCTTTGTTTGATACGTTGAGAGTTTTTACAAAAAGAGCAATAAAAGGGAAATCACCCTTCAGTCCAGATCGAACACATATTCATCACATGCTGCTAGATTTTGGATTTTCGCATACTAAGTCAACAATTGTTTTGATTATCACGAACATATTGTTTATTTTAGTGGCTATATATTTTCAATTTTTAAGTCCAGTTGTTTTAATTGTTTTAATTTTAGGCTTAGCTATAACTTTGTCTAGCTTACTGAGTATTGCTTCTCAAAAAAAGGTTCAACAACGACAAATATCCTGATTTATAAAATCCCATTCAATCTGCAATTATGAAATTTTTGATAGTCTTCTTAGGTGGTGGGATTGGAGCAATGGCTCGATATGGTGTTTCTTTGTATTTTACTTCTACAACTACATCCTTTCCAATAGGAACATTTATTGCCAATATTATCGCTAGTCTTATTTTAGGCATTCTTATAGGGGTCAATCTTAAAAATGGGCTTTCTCAGAATACCAATTTACTATTAATGACTGGATTTTGTGGAGGCTTTTCCACTTTTTCCACTTTTTCAGCGGAATCTTTAGAGTTATTGAAGTTGGGAAATGTTTCTTCTGCGCTGATTTATGTTTTGACGAGTTTAGTGGTTGGGGTTTTGGTGGTATTTTTGGGGGTGAAAATTGGATCGTTTTCATAGAATAAATTCCACCTGTGCAAGTGGTTTATGCAACCCATTTAAAATCGAAGATTCCTGTTTTATGGAAGCTTTTAATTTGATTGTTTAATTTTAGCATTTGCAACACTCCCAAAGCGTTAGATCCTTTTTTAGACCAACTCATTCCATTTTTCTTTTGTCTGTGGGCTATTAATCTATCATTTTCTTTCTCTACACCCATACGTTTTCTTAGACCATAATTAGGGATTAGCTCTTTTTGTCTTTCAATATACCCTACTAGTATGTCTAAAGCTTTTTGGTGTTTCACTTCCGTCTTAGGTATATTTTCAATACTTTTCTTTGCTTCTTCTATCAATCCGTACCACAAATATTCTAGTATCTCATAAAAGATATCTTCCCGTTTTTCTGTTCGTTTCATACCTATCATTAATTGGGATCTAGTTTTCTTTTGTAAGTGATAAAAGATGAAGCCCTAAAAAAGAAATATGCCTGGGCGAGAAAAAAGAAATAGCAATATCATATTTTGTCTGATTTATAGGGGGCTAGACCACCACCTTAAAATACTTCTTTACAATTATTATATTTTTGATTTTTATTCAAGATGATAAAAAATATCCAAATTTAAGAATGTTCTTGAATATTTAGGTAAGCCTTGGAAGATTTTACTCCTTTATTTTTAAGATATATTTTTCTAAAAAATATTAACGCACTTAAAGACAAATCACACAATTTCATCCCCTTATTAAATATTATTAAAAAAAATATTTATATTGTGTCATCTTCCAACTCTTAAAACCAAGGAAAATGTCAGATAGATTATCAAAATTACTCAGTGAGCATGGTTTCAATTTCGTAAAAATGCCTCGTCCAATCCATATTCTCGACTTATTTGCAAAAGATCAAACAGGACATTTAATCCCAGTTGGCAATATCACAGATTTGTTTATTAAAAAAACGGAAGAGCTTCCAGAAAACAAAATAGATCAACCCGTTCCTAGTGAAATAGGTGGATTGTTGGATAAAAAAGTAGATATGAAGCTTAGTTTGAGCCTTTTGAAAGGATTTTTGCCCAAATCAATTGGTTTTGAATCTGCATTTAATAACGCGAATAATATCAGCTTTTCTTTTTTGGATGCGCAATTGGATTCTACTAATTTATTGCAATTGGATATTTTTCTAAACGATGCTAATGTTCAAGAAAAATCTCAAGGATATAAAGATAGATTGAAAGATTCCGAGATATATGTTGTGACAGATGTACTGAAAAGTAAATCATTTAGTATTGAAGCGCTAGGTTCAAATGACGCATCCCTTAAAATTGATGGTCCAGAAATTGAAAAAGTAGTCGAAGCAAACGCTGCTTTGAAAAGATCTACCGAAAATAAAGCTAAAATTATTTATGAAGGAGATACCAATTTGGCTATCGGCATAAAAGCGGCACAAATTCGAAATAATAGATCTTGGTTTACTCCTTGGAAGGAACTAAGTTTTTCCTTGAGTTCTGGAGAAATCAATAAAGTTCGTGGCGAATCTGCATCTGCACCACAATTCGAATTCCTTAAAGACAAATTTATTCAAATTAGTGATAATGATTAATAAAAAATCTATTCAAGACCTTATTATAAATGGTAAACTCAAAAAGGCAGCAAAAGATTTTATGGCTTTAGCTAAAGATAAGGACGATGATTTGCATAATACGCTTATCCTCCAAATGTCTCGAATTAACGCTTTGGAAAGAGAAGTAAATATGGGGATTATTGCTCAAGCTAATGCAAATATGAATCAGAATAGAATTGCTCATGCTCTTTTAAGTTTATTGGATGATGTTGAAGATAATTGGATTGCAAATGACACTTCTACAGGGACAGTTGCCGCTACTCCTCCTATTCCAAAAAATGACTCAGATGTTAAGACTATTCTTTTTTTAGGTGTCAATCCCAAGGGGACTCAGAAATTGAAAATTGATGAAGAAGTAAGAAATATTGAAACTGGACTAAGACTTTCTCAACATAGAGATAAATTTAAATTGATTACAAAACTTGCGGTGAGAGTCGAAGATTTAAGGCGATATCTTCTCGATGAATCTCCACACATTGTGCATTTTTCTGGACATGGAGAAGGGGATGAAGGGCTCGTTTTTGAAAATGGAGATGGAAACCAACAATTGGTGGATGGCGATGCAATTGCTCAATTGTTTTCTTTATTTGCAGACTCTATAGAATGTGTATTATTGAATGCCTGCTACTCAACCACGCAAGCTGAATCAATTGTCAAATTTATTCCTAATGTTATTGGTATGAATCGTGCCATGCCTGATGATGCCGCTATCAAATTTTCTGTAGCATTCTATGATGCACTTGGAGCTGGAAGGGATATCGATTTTGCTTACAAGCTAGGAAGAAATGCAATCATGATGCAAGGAATCAGTGGAAGTAATATTCCGCAATTATTGAAAAACTAACTATTTTCTGATTTCTTCAACTGAATCATAAATAAAATGCAATTTATACTTCAAATCTTCCATGTGATACTGCAATCCGATAAGCTCTGCACCCTCACTGTCATCCAATAACAAAATTTCAGAATTGGAATCACCTTCTCCTAAATACAAAAATATATCTCCACAAAAATCTTTGCCAACACATCTTACTATAAAAAAAGTAGCTCCATTTTTCATGATTCTCCCATCATAGTAAAATCGAACATTTTTTTCTTTGTACAATAAATTGGTCATTTCATTGAAATATTCTTTCGAATCCCAAGGGCTATTTTTAAGAATTTCATTTTTATTAATATCAGCACATTTAGGAATGGATGCTTTTTTATGGGTCGTACTGTTATTCGTACAACTGAATATAAAAAATATTGAAAGGAAAATTAATGAACGCATGTTTTATTTTTTTATCAAAGATATTGATTTTGAATTTAATAATTGCCTTTGAAAAACGAAATGTAAGCATAACTTCATTCTTTTTTAAAAAAAATATATTTATTTCAATACTTGAAAACATAAAAACCGTTTATTTGTTGAAAGTTTTAGATAAATTAAAAATATTCAAAAATATTCAAATTGAAAGAAATTGAACAACAAGATGATGTTTTGCAATCCATCAAAATGTCAAAAATAATTCTTCCTATGCTTATTGGTGTAGCGGTGGTTGTCTATTTGATGTTCAATCAATTTGATATCAAAGAATTTAATAAAATCACTTGGGGAACACACGCTTTCTTTTGGATTGGGATTTCTGTTGCCTTATTGGTGCTAAGGCATTTAGCGTATGCATATCGCTTGAGAGTGCTTTCAGACAAGGTCTTTTCTTGGAAAAAAGCTATTGAATTGGTTTTTATTTGGGAATTTAGTTCCGCTGTTTCTCCTACGAGCGTGGGTGGATCAGCAGTTGCTTTTTTTGTGCTCTCTCAAGAAAAATTAACAGTAGCAAAAACAGCAACAATTGTATTGTTCACAATTATTCTTGATACGCTTTTCTTTATTGGTACTTTGCCTTTGTTGTACCTAATATTTGGCACTGAAATGATTCGTCCTGGTGTAGAAACTGACCTTAGCGGATGGAGTATTACCTTTTATTTGGCGTATGCTGCAATGGCAATTTATGGAAGTATTTTTTATTATGGTTTATTTATAAATCCAATAAAAATAAAGAAGTTTTTAATTTTTCTTACCAAAAATAGATTCTTTAGAAAGCGTCGAGATGCAGCAATAAAACTTGGGGATGACATTATTATTGCGTCTAAAGAACTCAAAGCAAAACCGTTTAGCCATAAATTGAAAGCTTTTTTGGCAACAGCTACGGCTTGGTCTACTCGTTTTTTACTTTTGAGTATGTTGATTATTGCATTGCAATCGGACGTGGCATTAGATTTCTTTTCTCAATTGAAACTATATTCAAGATTAGAATCTATGTATGTAATTATGGCGTTTAGCCCAACTCCAGGTAGTGCAGGGGTTGCAGAAGTCCTCTTCAAAGGTTTTTTGACAGATTACTTGAAAGATGATACAGTTTCATCAATCATTGCAATTATTTGGAGAGTGATGACCTATTACTCTTACTTGTTGATTGGAGTCTTAATCATTCCAAACTGGATTCGTAAACGTGTAGCTGATAGAGCAAAAAAATAAGTTTACAAAAAGAAAAAGTATTTGCTCTAATCAGCTTGCGCTCAACTAAGAATTGCTAAGGCAATTCTGTCTCATCATCTCAACTAATTAATTACAACAAATCTGCCAGCATCAAACTCTTGATAGCCAAATCACGATCATCATTTTTATCAAGAACATTCTTTGCAAAATGATGTAGTGCTATTTCAGGATTTTCATAGGTCAATATTTTTTCAACTTCTGGATGATTTCTTACATCGTCTATCTCAGCATTTGATGGCAATTTTTCAATACCAGCCAATTGTCCAAGATTATTACCCGTCAAAATAGAACTATTTTTAATCGATTTTGGAAGCTTATCAAATCCTATCGTTATTTTAGTAACGGGTTGATAAATCGACATTATCGCATCTCCGCTTGCCCGTACATAATACGAGCGTCCCATTCTACCCATCAAATCTATTTTGTGTGGATTGATCCGATTATTATCCACTACATCTTCCGATATGTGCATTTTTACTACTTCACAAATGATTAAATGTCCAGCTCCACCATGCGCTCCCAGAGTTACAATTTCCTTGACTTTACACTCCATTTGTACGGGAGATTCCTTCACCCTAGCGGGTGCGACCAAGTCGGATTTGAGTGGAGTTAAGCCCGATTTTTCAAACTCGCTGATTTCTTTATCAAATTGTATACTTGCAATCGTCATTTGACGGACGATAGCATAATTAACTACATTTATTACAACTTCTTTATTTTGTTCAATGTTGTATAATGTATCTTTGGTAGTATTGTCAACGACTCTACGATTGGAAGAAAAAACCAAAATAGGTGGATTGGAGCTGAATGCATTAAAAAAGCTATACGGAGCTAAATTATTATTACCATTTTCGTCAATTGTGCTTACAAATGCAATAGGACGGGGCGCAATAGAGCCTAGTAGAAATTGATGTAATTCTCTAGTAGGCGTTGTTTTCGGATCAATTGTAATCATAATATTTATTTTTATTCAAAGTTAGATATATTTGGACGAATAGCTATATTGTGGCGAATAAAAAAATAAAAATCATGGATCATGGATTATAAAATAATTATCTTTTTTGTAGTAATTCTTTCCTTCCTAGGATATCAATATTATATGCAAAAACCCAAATTCGTCAATGGAGAAAATGCGCCAGATTTCTCTAGCGAACTTTTGTCTGGTGATAACTTCAAACTTTCTGACCAAAAAGGAAAATATGTTTTAATAGACTTTTGGGGTACGTGGTGTCCTAGTTGTAAAGCAGAAATGCCCATTTTAAAAAAAGTAGCCGAAGATTTTCAAAATGTGAAATTTGATAATGCATCAGAATTGGTTGTTCTTGGTATTGCACTTGAAAAAAAACCTGATGGTTTTAAAGATTTTGTTGAAAAAAATGATCTCCATTGGATGAAACATATCATCGACTTTATTGGTGAAGGCTCAATTAGTTCTTCATTTGGCGTAAAATCTGTTCCTACCAAATATTTAATAAATCCTAAAGGTCAGATTATGTCTTATGGTTCTTTGTCAACCGTTAGGAAATTATTGGAAGAACATAGAATTAAGAATTAAATAATCAAGACATCATTTTTATCATTAATTGACAAAATAGCAGTATTTTTGTGTCCTTTATGTCAATTCGGCTTGTTTTTCGGAATGGCACAGATAATGATGCTTTACTATTAGAATTTAATTAAGTGACATTTAGTCGTATTTAATACGAAAAATAAATATATATATGGCAAAGAAGAAAAAACAAGAAACAGAAATTTTGGAAGATATTCAAAACGAAGTGGTTGATGAAGTTCAAAATGAAACAGTAAATGATGAGAAAGAATCAATTACTGAGAAACTTTTTGGTAAAAATAAAACCAAAAAAGAACTGGAAGAAGCAAAAGAGGAAATAGCGGAATTACAAGATAATTATCGCAGACTTTTTGCTGACTTTGATAATTATAAAAAACGAGTTACCAAAGAACGTTTTGAATTGATGAATCAAGCAGGAAAAGATATTATCCAATCTCTTTTACCCGTTCTTGATGATTTTGATAGAGCTAAAATTGAAGCCGATAAAAAGGATAGTACGGAACAATTTAGTGAAGGTGTTAATTTGGTTTATCATAAATTACATCAAATCTTAGAGCAAAAAGGCTTGAAATCTATGGAAACAACGGGCGAAACTTTTGATGCAGAGTTCCATGAAGCAGTAGCCGAAATTCCAGCACCAACAGAAGATTTGAAAGGAAAAGTCATAGATACCTTAGAAAAGGGATATTTATTAAAAGATAAAATTATTAGATTCGCAAAAGTGGTTGTGGGAAAATAATATGATTATTTGAAAATCAATTTGTTTGAAACAATCAAAATAAACAATAATGGCTAGAGATTATTATGAAATATTGGGTGTGTCCAAGTCGGCAGACAAAAAGGAAATAAAAAAAGCTTACCGAAAATTAGCTATGAAATATCATCCTGATAGAAATCCTGGTGATAAATCCGCAGAAATAAAATTTAAAGAAGCAGCGGAAGCATACGATGTACTTTCTGATGAACAAAAGAAATCACGCTATGATCAATTTGGTCATGCAGGTGTGAATGGGCAGCAAGGTTTTGGTGGTGCTGGCGGTATGAACATGGAAGATATTTTCTCGCAATTCGGGGATATTTTTGGTGGAGGTGGTTTTGATTCTTTTTTCTCAGGAAGAGGAGGTGGAGGTCGTAGAGCTACAGGACAACGGGGTACAAACCTACGTGTGAAAATAAGCCTTGACTTGAATGATATAGCGAATGGAGTCACTAAAAAAATAAAAGTCAAAAAACAAGTAAAATGTAATACTTGTAACGGAAGTGGGGCAAAAGACAGCAGTTCGGTAAAAACTTGCTCTACTTGTCAAGGACATGGGCAGGTCAGGCAAATAAGAACCACTTTCTTAGGGCAGATGCAAACTACAACAACTTGTCCAAGTTGCAACGGATCTGGTAGTACAATCACTGCTTCATGTAGCGATTGTAAAGGGGAAGGTAAAAATTATGGGGAAGAAACGATTGAAGTTAAAATTCCCGCAGGAGTAAGTGATGGGATGCAACTCTCTTTACGTGGAAAAGGAAATGCGGGAGCCCAAGGTGGTCCTGCAGGTGACTTACTTATAAGAATTGAAGAAAAAGAACATGATCAATTGACTAGAGATGGATCTAATTTAATTCATGAATTATATATCAATTTTGCTGATGCTGCGCTTGGTACTTCTATTGAAGTGCCAACCATCAATGGTAAAGTGAAAATTAAAGTTCCCGCAGGTACGCAGTCTGGTAAAATGTTTAGATTGAAAGGTAAAGGATTGCCATCTGTGGAAGGTTATGGAATTGGAGATCAATTGATTCATATCAATATTTGGACACCAAAATCTTTGACTCGTGAAGAAAAAGATCTCATGGAAAAATTAAAATCTATGAAAAACTTCGACCCAAAACCGAGTAAAAATGATAAAGGATTCTTTGATAAAATGAAAGATTATTTTAACTAATTCTTTTACCCCTAATATGAGATTAATAAAGCAAAATATTTCAAAAGGGATTGCCGTAAATTTATTTATGGCGGTCCTTTTTATTTCCATAATGTCTTCATGTGGAAAAAATTATGAATTTCAACAAGAATATCAAATCAATAATGGAAAATGGACTTATTCGGATTCTTTAGTTTTTAATTTTGAAATTAAGGATACTACTCAGGTTTATGACTTATTATTAGGTATTCAACATAGTTTAGAATATCCCAATCAAAATATTTATCTACAAATAAATGCCAAATTCCCTAATGGACATATAGATCAGCAACTGCGTTCTTTTGACTTGGCAAACAAAGCAGGAACATGGTTTGGTGATTGTAACCAAAACGGCTGTACTTATATAATGCCTATTCAAAAATCTACTTTTTTTAAAGAAATTGGAAATTATGAATTTGTGATTAAGCAGAATATGAGAATGGATAGCTTGGATGTAAAGACGGTTTCTTTGTACTTATCCAAAATTCAATAAAAAAGGACTTCCCCTAAAGGAACTGTGACAAAATAAATAGAGATTCTTCGCTGTTTCTTTTAATCTCATTTTTCACTTTAAATCAGTCATAGTATCAACAATATTCCTTCTTTAAAGCAAAAACTGAAACCAAAATAATCTACCGAAGAAACCACATTTATTTAATCACAATTCCTTAGATGAAATTTCAAGATACTTATCAACAAAAAGGACTTAGGAAAAAATTGCTAACTACACTAGAAGCAAAGGGTATTGCTGACCATAAAGTATTAGAAGCATTTAATAAAGTACCTAGGCATTTTTTCTTTGAGAGTAGCTTTAAAGAGAAAGCGTACGATGATAGTGCCTTTCCAATAGGAAATGATCAAACCATTTCTCAGCCTTTTACGGTAGCTTACCAAACCAGTTTACTTGATGTAAAAAAAAGAGATAAAATTCTAGAAATTGGAACAGGTTCTGGATTTCAAGCTTGCATTCTTTCCGCCTTAGGTGCAAGAGTGTATTCAATTGAAAGACAAAAAATGCTTTACGATAAAGCTAAAACAATTATAAAAGAGCTCAATTTTGGAGTAAGAACTTTTTGGAAAGATGGTTATAAGGGCTTACCCGAATTTGCTCCTTTTGATAAGATACTAGTTACTGCAGGAGCGACAGAGATTCCACAAGCACTATTGAGTCAATTGAAGATTGGAGGATTTCTAGTGATTCCTGTAGGAAATGAAATTCAGCAAATGATAAAAGTAACTCGTCTATCTGAAAATGAGTATAAAGAAGAAGTTTTTGGTAATTTCAAATTTGTTCCCTTTTTAAAAGGCACAGTTAAGGATCTGTGAAAAAATAAATGTTCATTTTTAACTAATTCTTTTACCATATTTTGTAGTTTTAAAAACGGCACTTATCTAGATAAACTCCTATTTTAAACTACAAATTATGGATAAAATAAAAAACTTAAATTCTGAACATTTATTTGTACACAATTCCTAAGAAGTAGTAATTTCAACATAATCATATAAAATTTATTAAATGAAAAAAGTATATATTGTATCCGCAGTAAGAACACCGTTTGGAAGTTTTGGTGGTGTATTTAAAACTTTAAGTGCTGTAGATTTAGGAGCAGCTGCTATTAAGGGCGGACTTAAAAAAGCAAACGTCAATCCAAATGATGTGGAGGAAGTTTTCATGGGAAACGTTGTTTCTGGCAATCTTGGTCAAGCACCTGCGAGACAAGCGGCATTGGCTGCGGGGATTAGCAATACCGTACCATGCACAACCGTAAACAAGGTATGTTCGTCAGGAATGAAGGCGGCAATGTTTGGCGCACAAAGTATCATGCTTGGCTTGAAAGATATCGTTGTTGTAGGAGGAATGGAAAGCATGACCAATATTCCTTATTACAGTCCAGATGCAAGATGGGGTAGAAAATATGGTGATGCAAAATTGGTTGACGGATTAGCAAAAGACGGATTGACAGATGCTTATGGAAAAATGCCAATGGGTGTATGTGCAGATGCAACTGCTACAAAATTTGATGTAAGCCGAGAAGCGCAAGATGAGTTTAGTATCAACTCGTATAAAAGAGTTGCAGCAGCGACTGATAATGGAGATTTTAGCGATGAAATTATTGCAGTTACTGTACCACAAAGAAGAGGAGATGATTTGGTAGTAACCGTAGATGAAGAATATAAAAAAGTGAAATTTGAGAAGATTCCTTCTTTACGAGCAGTATTCACAAAAGACGGTACAGTGACAGCAGCCAATGCATCAACAATTAATGATGGTGCATCCGTTTTGGTATTAGCAAGCGAAGAAGCTGTAAAAAAACATAATTTAAAACCTGTGGGCGAAATCGTAGCTTTTGCGGACGCTGCCCATGCGCCAGAATGGTTTACCACAGCCCCACCCAAGGCTGCAAAAAAAGCATTGGCTATGGCTGGATTGGATATTGCAGATATAGATTACTTTGAAGTAAATGAGGCATTTGCTGTCGTATCAATGGTTTTTGCTAAGGAATTCGGTATTAGTTATGACAAAATGAATGTATTTGGAGGAGCAGTTGCAATGGGGCATCCATTGGGAGCATCTGGAGCGAGGATTGTCACTACATTAAATTCTGTTCTCCATAATAAAAATGGAAAATATGGATTAGCTGCAATTTGCAATGGTGGAGGTGGTGCTTCGGCGATGATTATTAAGCGGGTATAAGTTCTTACTATATGAATAAAAAAAATGGGACGCTAAAATTTTAGTGTCCCATTTTTTATCTATACATCAAACTACCAACTTATTACCTTTTCGCTAATAATTTTGTAGCTTCTTTATTTCCAAATTTAGCTGCTATTGTCCAATCTTTTTTAAATCCAGTCTTTCCAGCACCACGTCTTGCAATACCACGGAATAAGAAATAATCTGAATCCGCTTTTTCAGTAGCTTCTTTATCACTTTTTCCTAAAAGGCTTAAAACATCGGCAAAACGTTCTAAATCTAAAAGAATTTTGGTATAAGATATCAAAGCTTCTTTTTTAAATTTCAAATTAGGATCGTCTTCTGAAAAATTTCTAGCGGTAAAGAATTTATATTCTTGCGCTGCTTGCTCAATTTCACCAAGTTCGGTGTGAACCAAAGCCTTCAATCTTCTCAAGCCCCAATATATTGGTTGCAAAGGAATTGATTTCTTCAATCCTAACTCTAATTCAGGCATTGATTTTTTCCAGTCCTTTTGATCCATAAATATTTTTGCTCTACCATAATGTGGCTCAGGAATATTTGGATTAAAAAGAATACTCTTAGAAAAATCATGCAAAGCATCTTTTTCATTGCCCAGTTTCAAATTAATATAGCCCCTTCTTTCATATGCCAAACCATGCTTTTCATATTTAGAAATTGCTTTATTTAATGAATTAATAGCCAAATCTTCTTTACCACTTTCGTGTATCAAATCTCTTCCTTTCAAAAAAGCTTGTACAGCAGTCTTCTCATTTGTAGGCTCAATGAGCTTTTGAATCATAATCTTTCCCTCATCAATATACCACATAGAAATCTGTCCAGTTATTGCAAACTGAGACAAGTATTGAAAGATTTCAACACATGCTTGCCATGATTTTTTATTGATTTGAGTAATAAGCCTACCTATATTCAAGATATAAGTTTCACTATCAAATGCTTCTTCATCAAATGGAACATGCACCTTTTGATACATTTGTTCCTCCCGATGTTTAAACATCTTGAAAGCCTTTTCAAAGGTTTTGGGGCTACCAAAATCAAATTCACCTTTAATTATTGTTTTGTACGTCGTCAACATCTCCAATTATTATATTATGCTCCCAGTCATCTCCTAAGGGGAATTAAAAATAAATGTCAATTTTTTTGTGTAATGTGAAATTGCTCACTTTACAATTTTTAGCTATAAATTAATACGTTAACAAAACCCCAAATGTAACGGTTTGGCAATCTGTTAGTTAACTCATAGTTTCAAAAGAATCACTTCAATATATCAGGGATTATCTCCAGAAATAGGATCTAATAAACAAATTTAAAACTTTTTCGGCACAAATGCAAATTAAATTTGATTTTATATCCCAATTACTAGGGAAGTGCAAAATATAAATTGGTAAAAACTTTGAAAATACCAATAGAAAAATGTCATTATAAATGAAACTCAATTATAATTCCATACTTGTTAATTCAGTACAAATTACAATCAATAGTAAATTAACATATTCTTAAATTCCTAAGCTAAGGAACTGTGAAAAAAATAAATGTATATTTTTAACTAATT
>CAMZLN010000095.1 GCA_947311465.1 uncultured Saprospiraceae bacterium | reverse complement strand
TGTACATTTATTTTTTCACAGTTCCTAAATAGCTTTTTTAAGAATTATATTCTTTAATACTTAATTTTTCTTCTTCTTAGAAGGAGCCAACATTACAATCATTCTTCTTCCTTCCATCTTTGGTAAAGCTTCAGCACTTCCCAAGTCTTCCAGTTCATTCATAAATCTCAGTAATAGAAGTTCTCCTCTTTCCTTAAAAACGATCGTACGCCCCCTAAAATGAACATAAGCCTTTACTTTAGAACCATCTTCTAAAAATTTCCTTGCATGTTTTACTTTAAACTGAAAATCATGATCATCAGTATTCGGACCAAACCGAATTTCCTTAATGACTGTTTTCTGAGTTTTAGCCTTTATCTCTTTAGATTTTTTCTTTTTTTCATAAAGAAATTTCTTAAAGTCAATGATTTTACAAACAGGCGGGTCTGCCTTAGGTGAAATTTCAACCAAATCAAGATCGACAGCATCTGCCCATCTTAGTACTTCAGAAGTACTATAAATATCAGGAGTGATAGTTCTTCCAACGGTTTTCGAAATATCTTCTAAATTGTTACCAACTAGACGAATTCTATGAGCTCGAATATTTCTGTTGATTTTAAATTTACTTTCTTCGGATACCCGTGGTTTAGGTCTGTTTCTTCTTTTTGCCAAATGTTTTTTATTTAATAATTAATATAGAAAAAGTTATTTTGTCCAAATGTAAAGCATTTATAAATAAAAAGACCACACTTACTCCAAAAAAAATGAAATAAGTGTGGTTTTTATTATAAAAGGACTACTTTTTCTTGATATTCGTCTTTTTTGTACCTTTTTTTGGTTTTCCTAAAACGATAATAAGCTTATCTTTGTCATCATTTAATTTCGCTTCCAAGATACTATCACTAGCAGGATTTTCATTTAGAATAAATTCTGCCAATGGATCTTCAATATATTTTTGAATAGCTCTATGTAAAGGTCTAGCTCCATAGTTTGGATCAAATCCCTTATCTGCAACAAAGTCTTTTGCTTCTTCAGATAAAACTAGGTGATAATCCATTTCTTCCAAACGACCATAAAGATCTTTCAGAGTGATATCAATTATATTATGGATATTATCTCTAGTCAAACTATTAAAGATAACCACATCATCAATTCTATTTAAGAATTCAGGAGAGAAGGTTCTTTGTAAAGCATTTTTAATAGTACCTTTTGAATGATCTTCTGAACTTGATTGTCTAGCTTTTGTAGAAAATCCTACTCCTTGACCAAAATCCTTTAATTGTCTAACTCCAATATTAGAAGTCATAATAATCAAAGTATTTTTAAAATCAATTTTTCTACCAAGACCATCTGTCAATTGTCCATCATCTAATACTTGCAACAAGATATTATATACATCTGGATGCGCTTTTTCAATCTCATCCAATAAAATAACGGAATAAGGTTTTCTTCTCACTTTTTCTGTCAACTGCCCACCTTCCTCATATCCTACATATCCTGGAGGAGCTCCAATCAATCTAGTTACAGAGAATTTCTCCATATATTCACTCATATCAATTCTAATCAAAGAATCTTCAGAGTCAAACATCAATCTCGCCAAGGCTTTAGCCAGTTCTGTTTTTCCTACTCCCGTAGGTCCCAAGAAAATAAATGAACCAATTGGTTTTGAAGGATCTTTCAATCCTACACGATTTCTTTGAATTGCTTTAGTGATTTTCACAATGGCATCATCTTGACCAATAATCATTTTCTGCATTTCTTTGGTCATATTGACCAATTTCTTATTTTCTTTTTGAGCTACTTTTTGAACAGGAATACCTGTCATCATAGCTACAACTTCTGCAACATTATCTTCAGTTACAGGGTATCGTTTGGTTTTAGCATCTTCTTCCCATTCCACTTTAGCCACTTCAAGACTATCAGACAATTTAGTTTCTTTATCTCTTAAATCAGCGGCTTTTTCATACTGTTGATTTTTAACCGCTTGATTTTTCTTTTCTTTAAGAATTTCAATTTGACCTTCTAATTCTTCAATATGCTTAGGCACATGAATATTTTTTAAGTGAACTCTAGCACCTACCTCGTCCAAAACATCAATAGCTTTGTCTGGTAAGAAACGATCACTGATATACCTATTACTAAGTGATACACAAGCTTTTATAGCATCATCAGAATAGTTAACATTATGAAAAGACTCATATTTTTCTTTAATATTTTGCAAAATATGAACTGCTTCTTCAGCAGAAGGTGGATTTACGATTACTTTTTGAAAACGTCTATCCAAAGCACCATCTTTTTCAATATGCTGTCTATATTCATCTAAAGTTGAAGCTCCAATACATTGTAATTCACCTCTCGCAAGAGCAGGTTTGAATATATTTGAAGCATCCAAAGACCCAGTAGCACCACCGGCACCTACAATAGTATGAATTTCATCAATAAAAAGAATAACATCACGAGTTTTTTCCAATTCATTCATGATGGCTTTCATTCTTTCTTCAAACTGACCACGATATTTAGTTCCAGCAACCAAGGCCGCTAAATCCAACATTACGATTCTTTTGTTGAAAAGAGTTCTTGAAACCTTCTTTTTGATAATTCTCAAAGCCAAACCCTCAACGATTGCAGTTTTACCCACACCCGGTTCACCAATAAGAATTGGATTATTCTTTTTTCTTCGACTTAAGATTTGAGAAACTCTTTCAATCTCATTTTCTCGACCGATAATTGGGTCAAGCTTACCTTCCTCTGCTAATTTCGTCACATCCCTACCAAAATTATCCAAAACAGGAGTTTTAGACTTCGAGCTTCCTTTTCTTTGAAATTTCTCACTTCTTTCATCTTCAAAAGGTTCACCACCATCAGAAGGAAGTTCATTGAATAAATCAGGATAGCCACTACCATCAGCATTTCTCAAATAATCTAATTCCAATTTATAAGTTTCATAATCCACTTTAAATCGTTTAAGAATCCTTGAAGCAGTATTTTCTTTGTGCTTCAAAATGGATAGAATGATATGCTCTGGTTTGATATCATTGCTTTTCAATCTTTTAGCTTCCAAATAGGTTACCTTAAGAATTTTTTCAATATTTTTATTCAATGGCAAATTACCGAACGTAAGAGAAGTGGTTGACGTATCTGACAACACGGCATTCTCTATCATCTGTTTTAAAAGTTGAATATCTACATCAAGAGAAAGTAAAACTTGTAATCCAAGATTCTCTTCTACATGCAAAAGCCCTAGAAGTAAGTGCTCAGACCCAATATAATTATGATTGAGACGAATAGCTTCTTCTTTGCTTTTAGCAATTACTAATTTTACCTTTGGCGAAAATTTTTTATTCATATTTTAGAATTATAACCTTTTATGAAATTTGATTAAGCAATAATACCATTTTTATTTATAGTTTACAACGAAAATTTACATAAAGTTGCATTTACGAAGTCGTAATTAACATCTTAGTAAAAATGAAGCTAATTATTATTACATATTCTACTGTTACTTAGCTTTAACTTGAACTTTTTAAAAGAAAACATTAAAGCCGTAACTTTAAGTTATTAACGAAATAACAAATATAGATGTTCAAAATAATGTATCATTATATTATATGAATACAAAAAATACTCCAAAAATGATTCTCTGGAACGATGATCAAATAAATGTGGTTTCAGTTTTTGCTTTAAAGAAGAAGTG
>CAMZLN010000094.1 GCA_947311465.1 uncultured Saprospiraceae bacterium | reverse complement strand
TATTCTTTTCTTCAAGGGCGAGCTCATAAAACATTGTTTTTGTTTTACAATCACCTAATTCATGAATTTCTTTTACTTCAAAATGCTCTAATAGCTCGGACGGTAATAATAGTGAAGATAGTTCGATAACTTTTTATTTTTGTTCGCTCTAAGTTAACTATTTTTACCAAAATCCCCAACTTTTGAACTTGTGCCCAATTTTTCAGGATTGAAATTCGGTAAAGAGCTTATTTTTTTAAATTGTGTTTTCTTTTTTTCTATCGTTTTGAAATTTGAAATATGATTTTTTTGAGTTAAATCAAAATCATATTTTACTCCAATTTGAGCATTAGTTGCAAATGGTGATAGAAAAAATATAAAATAGAAACTTCTAAAAAATAATTTATTCATCTTTTTTCTTACTAATTCTTGATAAAAGACTATTTTTCTTTGGAGTAACTTCATCTTTGGAAGTATCATCTTTTTTTATTTCTACTTGCTTCTCTTTTGATTTTTCAATTCTGTTTTCAAGTGAATTGGCAGTAGTTTCTTCTTTTATATCGGATTTCTTTTCTTTAGATTTTGCAATTCGTGAAGCAAGCGGGTTTGAAGTAGTAGATTCTTCTTTTATTTCCGTTTTTCTTGCTGTCGATTTTGCAATTCTAGAAGCAAGTGGATTTGTAGTAGTTTCTTCTTGTATCTCCGTTCTTCTTTCTCGAGTTTTTCCCATTCTATCTTCAAAGGATCTTGGTATTTTCACCTTATTGGGTCTTCGCCTAGGAGGAGAAATCGTCATTCTTTTTCTCTTTGTTTTTTCAGGATCGACATTTCCATCTTCGTCCAGTAATTTATGGATTTTTTTAGTCCCTCTATACAAAGCATATTTTAGAAATTTACATTCTAATGGGCCATTAAATAATGCTATTTTTCTAGAAGGTCTCAATCCAAAATATTTAATAGCATCTAAGTTTGATGAAATAATCCAAGCATCATGGTCTGAGAAATTTTGCTTGAGTACATCACTCATCCATTTATAAAAATCTTTGACATTATCAATTTCAAGCCGTTCATCATAGGGTGGATTAATCATAATCAATCCCGTTTCAGAATGGGGTTTCAATTCATTAAAATCTACTTCTTGAACTTCTATTTCATCTGTAAAACCAGCATTCTCAATATTGTTTCTAGTTTTTTCAATTGCTCTATAATCAATGTCAGAAGCATATATATTGTGTTTAAAATCTCTCTTTTTCTCAAGTGCAGTGGTCTTGACCATATCCCATAAATCTTGGTCGAAATTTTTCCAATTTTTAAATGAAAAATAGTTTCTATTGATATTGGGGGGAATTCCATAGGCATAGAAAGCCGCTTCGATGGCAATCGTTCCAGAACCGCACATTGGATCATAAAAATCGCTATCACATTTCCATTCCGAAAGACTAATCATCCCCGCAGCCAATACTTCGTTGATAGGGGCAAAAACTGCATCGGTACGATAACCACGTTTGTGGAGGGATTCCCCAGAGCTGTCTAATGAAACTGTACAAATATTTCCACGGATATGAATATTGACGCGAATATCGGGTTGATTCAATTCTACATTTTGTCGAGTTCCAGTCATCTCTCTGAATTGATCAACAATGGCATCTTTTGCTTTCAATGCAATGTATTTCGAATGAGTAAACAGGTCTGATGATGAATGTCCATCTACGGCAATAGTTACTTCATTTGTAAAGTGACGTTGCCAATTCACCCTTTTTATTTTTCGATACAATTCTTGCTCGTCTTGAACATCAAAGGTATCTATTGGCATCAAAACCCTAAGTGCTAGGCGTGATTCTATATTGATTCGATATAATAAAGCCATATCTCCTTCACATAATACGGCACGACTTAGCTTTTGAATATTTTCAGCACCCAATGCTTTTAATTCTTTTGCCAATATCTCTTCTAAACCAAATAGGGTTTTTACAATTATTTCCATTTTCTCTTTATTTTCTCCATTTTCTATTAGCCTACAAAGGACGTCCGATTTTTACTAAAATACTAATATTTTCCGTATTTTTCTTATCGTTTATTTTTTGCCACAAAAGGTTGAAAGGTAATATCGGTTATTCAAATGCATTTTTCAAATATCGATTTTCTCATCTCATAATATAGTTCCCAAAGTGTTGGGGGAAGACTCATCATCTCATCCCTAAGTTTGAATCGCTCCCAAATTAAACCGTTCAATCGGAGCCCGATTCGCAGCTTCAATTCCCATTGAGATAACCGTTCGAGTATCCAAGGGATCAATTATTGCATCCACCCATAATCTTGCTGCTGCATAATAAGGAGATGTTTGCTCATCATAACGCGCCTTGATTTTTTCAAAAAGGGCTTTTGCTTCTTCAGGTTGTGGTTCTTTGCCTTGTCTTTTTAAGGAAGAAACTTGAATTTGAGTCAGTACTTTCGCTGCTTGAGTTCCACCCATTACGGCAATTTTAGCAGTGGGCCAAGCGACAATCAGTCGTGGGTCATACGCTTTTCCACACATTGCATAATTACCTGCCCCGTAGGAATTACCCATGATGATACTAAATTTGGGAACCGTTGAATTGGCTACGGCGTTGACCATTTTGGCCCCATCTTTAATGATTCCTCCATGTTCAGAACGAGTTCCAACCATAAATCCAGTTACGTCATGTAAAAATACCAAAGGAATTTTCTTTTGATTGCAAATCATTATAAAACGACTTGCTTTATCCGCGGAATCTGAATAAATTACTCCACCAAATTGCAATTCACCTTTTTTATTTTTAACTACTTGTCTATTATTGGCAACAATACCTACTGCCCAACCATCAATTCTTGCATAGCCGCAGATAATCGTTTTTCCATAACCAGCCTTATATTCTGTAATTTTTGAATCATCAACCAAACGCTTTATAATTTCAAGAGATTTATATGGTTTTGTCGGATTTTCTGGAAAAATTTCATAAATCTCTTCTGGATTTAATTTTGGTGGGGTAGGAGTTGCTCTATCAAAACCTGCATGCTCAAATTCTCCAAATTTGTCCACTAAATCTTTAATTAGATCCAAGGCTTCTTGATCGGTTTTTACTTTATAATCCGTTACGCCACTAATTTCGGATTGTGTAGTTGCTCCACCAAGTGTTTCGTTATCTACATTTTCACCGATGGCTGCCTTTACGAGATAAGGTCCAGCAAGAAATATAGATCCAGTACCTTCTACAATTATCGCTTCATCGGACATGATTGGAAGGTAGGCTCCCCCAGCTACGCAACTGCCCATAATTGCGGCAATTTGTGGGATTCCTTTACTAGACAAAATCGCATTATTTCGAAACATCCTCCCAAAATGTTCCTTATCAGGGAAAATTTCATCTTGCATGGGTAAAAATACACCTGCGCTGTCTACCAAATATATCAATGGAATACGATTTTCTAATGCAATCTCTTGGGCACGTAGATTTTTTTTCGCAGTGATGGGAAACCAAGCTCCGGCTTTTACAGTCGCATCATTGGCAATAATCATTACCTGGCGATTGGAAACGTATCCGATTCCCATCACGACACCTCCCGCTGGACAACCTCCATGTTCTTCATACATCCCATATCCTGCGAAAGCACCTAGTTCTAAAAAATCAGTATTTTCATCAATCAAATATTCAACTCTTTCTCTAGCGGTTAATTTCCCTTTTGCATGCTGTTTTTCCAAGCGTTTTTTTCCACCTCCTAAATAAACTTTTTCTAAGCGATGGTGCATTCTTGAAACAGCTAGTTGCATGCTATCCAAATTCATATTTGATTCTAAATCAGCTTTTTCATCCATATTGTTGTAGACTTGTGGTACAAATGTAGTTAAAAAATGAATATTTATTATCGCTAGATTGTAAAAATAATAGGAGAGATTAAGCCTTTCAACTTAATCTCTCCTTATAATCTGG
Organism: uncultured Saprospiraceae bacterium; assembly: GCA_947311465.1. Classification (GTDB taxonomy): domain Bacteria; phylum Bacteroidota; class Bacteroidia; order Chitinophagales; family Saprospiraceae; genus CAMZLN01. Next base: position 97 of record CAMZLN010000094.1, on the reverse strand, counting down.
TTTTAATAGACCAATTAGTGGATTGTTTTAATGTACAATCACAATTTTACCAGAATATTGATTATTTTTTGAATCTGTTATTTTATAAAAATACAAT
>CAMZLN010000093.1 GCA_947311465.1 uncultured Saprospiraceae bacterium | reverse complement strand
TGTAATATTTTCATTTTTCTCAACATATTGATACAAAGGCATCAATATATTTCAAAAAAGTAAAAATCTTATCAAAAATAATCCATTTTATAAAAATTGTGAGTTTCCGTCCAGACACTAGATAGTGACTGGATGGAAACTAAATAGATTCTATATTTCTATTAAAAAATACATGTTTAGTTCCGCTATTTCCGTATTTTTGCAAAATAATGGAAAAAGATAATCCACATAAAAAATTAATTTTCGGCTCAAAAATAAAACATTTTAGGTTAGAAAAAGACATGTCATTTAAACAAATGGCAGCAGAAACCAATATGTCAATTTCTTATCTGAATGAGATTGAAAAAGGAAAAAAATATCCCCGACAAGAGAAAATCGAAATACTTTCCAAAGTCTTAGGAATAAGTGTAGAGCATTTGGTATCATCAGAATTAACGGGAAAACTCGCTCCTTTAGGAGATTTATTGCATTCCAATTTCTTGAAAGATCTGCCGCTAGAATTGTTTGATATCGAAATGTCGAAAATAGTAGATATCATCGCAAGTTCGCCTTTGAGAGTCGGTGCGTTTATTTCCACACTTGTTGAAATGTCACGAAATTATGCTGTAGAAAAAGAACATTTTTATCTCCAAGCTCTTCGGGCGTATCAAGAAATGAATTTCAGTTATTTGGAAGATATCGAAGAAGCCGCAGATGAATTCTTGAAAAAATACGGTATTGACAAAGAAAAACCCGTAGATACTATCGTCCTAAGAAATGTCTTGCAAGAAGATTATAATATCAAAATTATCAATGACGGAATTGATTCTAACTCAAATCTTGGGTTTATTAGAACAATTACAAACTGTGACAAAAAAGAATTATTACTCAATAGTCGCTTAAATGAATTACAAATCCGTTTCCATTTGGCAAAAGAAATAGGATTTCAATTTCTAAAATGCAAGGAAAGACCAATTACTTCTTCGTTGATTAATATTAAATCTTTTGAACAGGTACTTAATAATTTTAGGGCTGGTTATTTTGCCGTAGCTATTTTAGTCCCTAAAGATTCTTTTATAAAGGATTGTGAATTTATTTTCAAACAAAAAACATGGCATCCTGATATATTTTTAAATTTAGTCAATAAATATAAAGTTTCTTCTTCTACCGTTTTTCAGCGTTTCAACGTGCTTCCTAGGTTTTTTGGATTATCAAAGCTATTTTTCATGGGATTCAACTTTGATTTAGATACAGAAAAAGTAAAAATTGACAAAGAATTGCACTTATTTCGTCAGCATCGCCCACATGCCAATCGCCTAAAAGAGCATTATTGTAGAAGATGGCCATCTATCAAAGCATTGAATTGGATGAAGGATGAACAACATAAGATTTCGGTTCACGTACAAAAATCAACCTATTATGGAGATGGTCATCAGTATTTAGAATTCTCGATCACTCGTCCTTCTTTTATGTACAAAAATAAATTGACTAGTATCACAATGGGCGTTTTGATTGATGAAGATGCGAAAAATACCATTGGTTTTATTGATGATCCTAATATTAAGGAATGTCAAGTGAACGTTACTTGTCAAAGATGTGAAATGAATGATTGTAACGAAAGAGCCTACCCGCCCGTTATCATTGAAAAACGAAAAAAAAGAGAAGCAATTTCAAAAGCACTAGACATTTTATTAGAACAATAATCACATTTCACAATAAACAATTATGAAAAAATTAATCCTACTTCCCCTACTAATTTTGGTAGCAAGTTTCAGTTTTGCACAGCAAGAAATAAATTTAGAAGATCTTTGGTTGAATTATAAATTCTATGCCAACAGCGTTCCTGGATTTAATTTTCAAAAAGATGGACGTCATTATACTCGTTTGGTAGATAATGTAGTTGTTCAAAATGATTTAATTACAGGTGAAATCACCAAAAGTTTATTTGATACATCCATTACTTCTCAATATGATTTTCCTGAAGAAATAGATGGATATAGTTTCAGTGATGATGAATCCAAAATACTCATCAAAACAGAATCCGAAGCCATTTATCGCCATTCAACTCGTGCCAACTTCTATGTTTGGGACGGAAAAACACTTTCAAAACTATTTGATAAAGGCAAACAAAGATATGCTACTTTTTCGCCTGATGCGACCAAAGTTGCTTTTGTGCATGACAATAATTTATACTACAAAAATCTTCAATCTGGAAAAGTAATCCAAGTGACCCATGATGGAAAACACAATGAGATTATCAATGGTGCAACGGATTGGGTGTATGAAGAAGAATTTGGATTTGCCAAAGGATTTCAATGGTCTCCTGACGGGAAGTATCTAGGATGTTATCGTTTTGACGAAAGTCTAGTGAAAGAATTTACTATGACCAATTATCATGACAATGACTACCCAGAATATGTAACTTTCAAATATCCAAAAGTAGGTGCTACCAATTCGACAGTAGATATTTTTATCTATAATTTGAATAAAAAATCTAATCAAAAAGTAGATTTAGGAACGGATACTGATATTTATGTACCTAGAATAAAATGGACAGAAACGCCCAATCAACTTTGTGTTTTCAAGATGAATCGCCTTCAAAACCACCTGCAATTGTATTTGGTCAATGCAAATACTGGTACTAAAAAACTGCTTCTCGAAGAAAAAAATCAATACTACATCGATATTCATGACAATCTGACTTTTCTAAAAGATGGAAAACGATTTATTTGGACGAGCGAGCACAAAGGATTCAACCACATCTATTTGTATGATATGAATGGCAAATTAATCCAACCATTGACTCGTGGAAAATTTGATGTGACCAATCTTTATGGCGTGGATCAAAAACGCAATAAATTGTACTACCAAGCTGCGAAGAAATCTCCCATGCAACGAGAAATTTATTCCGTAGAGTTAAACGGAAATAACGACACCAAAATGAGCATGGAAGAAGGTACAAACGATGCCCAATTCAGTAGCAATTTTGATTTTTATGTCAATAATTATTCAAATATTAATACTCCGCCTACTTATACTGTTTATAATAATTCTGGAAAACAAATTCGTGTCATTGAAAAAAATGCATCTATGAAACGAACAATGGATTCCTATAAAATATCTCCCGCTGAATTCTTCGATTTCAAGGCAAATCAAGTGAAATTAAATGGCTACATGATCAAGCCGCCCAACTTTGACAAAAAGAAAAAATATCCTGTTTTGATGTATGTATATGGTGGGCCTGGGCATCAGACCGTACGAGATCGCTGGGGTGGACAAAATTACTGGTGGTTTCAAATGTTGGCACAAAAAGGATATATCGTAGTGAGCGTAGACAACCGTGGATCGGGTGCTCGTGGAGAATTTTTTAAAAAAATGACTTACAAGGAGCTTGGTAAATATGAAACAGAAGACCAAATTAGTGCTGCCAAATATCTAGGTTCAAAAAAGTATATTGATGAAAAACGCATTGGTATTTGGGGTTGGAGTTATGGTGGATACATGTCTTCTCTTTGTATTTTGAAAGGAAATGATGTTTTCAAATCTGCAATTGCAGTTGCACCCGTTACCAACTGGAAGTGGTATGATTCCATTTACACAGAGCGATACATGCAGGATGAAAAAACAAATAAGGAGGGCTATCAAAATAATTCTCCCGTCTATTTCACGGATAGGTTGAAGGGGAATTACTTAATTATTCATGGCTTGGGTGATGATAATGTTCATTTTCAACATACTGCCGAAATGGTAAATGCTTTGGTAAAATCTAATAAGCGTTTTGATTCGTATTTTTATCCTAATAAGAATCATGGGATTTATGGGGGGACGACGAGGTTTCATTTGTATGATAAGATGACGAGGTTTGTTTTGGAGAAGATTTAGGGGATTGGGGATGATATTTTTTTCTAATAAACTATTTAAAATACCGTGATAAAACCAAATCATAAAAAAACTAACAAGTGCGTGACAAAATGTGTGAATATAGTATAGTGCCGTGGCTCTGCCACTTTTCTGTTTAGGGTGGCAATGGAATTTTGTAAATCTCCCACCGAATTAACCATACCCCACGCTCATGTCATAGGTAATTTCAAAAATAGCACCCCTCCACTTCGACATGCTTTTCTAAGAAAGCGCTATGAATACTATCAATCCAAGCATAAAACCAAAAAAAGTTATAACTTTACATCTCCTATGCCGTTTTTCATTCTTACCCAATTGCAACACAAACACAATAAACATGAAAAACATATTGCTTATTTTTCTATTTTCGATATTTGCTTTTAGTGCTATCGCTCAAGTAAACTATACCGCAAATAATCAAGTAACACCATACACTGGATTTTTTAGGCCTGGTATAAATTTAGGATACTTTCCTCCCTACAACGATACCGATTTAGGAAATATCGCAGCAGGAAACCCCGAGCTAGGAATATCTGGAATTGGGGCAAGAGCCACAAGACCAGGCTTTTCAGAATGGTACACCACCTATTTTGGATACGATACACACATCCCGATATTTCAACATTACGAAACATTGGGAATGACAGATCTGACATGTATAATTGGATTTCCTGCGGACGAGCATCGAGATACTAAAAGTTATTGTTCTGATGGAACTCGCTCTGAGATGTTCTCCAATCTATATACACCTATTTGGGACAACTGGGCAAATGGCACACCTTATAATGATGAAAATTATCTTGCAGCCTATATGTACAAATTGGTTTCGACTTATAAAGACCATGTCAAATTTTGGGAAATTTGGAACGAACCAGGTTTTGATCATTCTGGAGATCTTGGTTGGCGACCCAAGGGATCTCCTGGCAATTGGTTTGACAATGACCCCGACCCATGCGCCAACCATACCAAAGCTCCCATCCAGCACTTCATCAGAACATTGAGAATCTGCTATGACGTCATTAAAACCATTGATCCTGATGCTTACGTAGCATTATCGGGTGTAGGATATGAAAGTTTTTTGGATGCCGTTTTGAGAAATACGGATAACCCAAATGGTGGTGGTATCAATCCAGATTACCCATTGACAGGTGGAGCATACTTTGATGTTATGGGATTTCATACTTACCCAGATATTGATGGAAGTGTCAAAAAATGGAATCCAAGTACTTCCGATTGGGATTATCATCGAAATTCTGATGCAGCTGCCCAAGGAGTGATTAATAGAAAAACCACCTATGAAAAACGATTAGCACTTTATGGATATGATGGGATTACTTATCCTAGAAAAGAATGGATTTGTACAGAAATGAATACGCCTAGAGTTAAATTTGATAAAAAATCTATGGCAAGTGAAGCATCTCAAGTCAACTATATCATCAAGGCGGTTGTCAATGCTATGAAAATAAATCTTCGTCAAATTCATCCCTATCAACTGGCCGATACCAAAAAAACATGGGAAGCAAGAGATGAATTTGATCTTATGGGTATGTATCTCAATATGGAAGACACGCAACCATACAATCAATTGGTAAAAACCAAAGAAGGTATTGCTTACAAAACTTTATCAGATTTTGTTTTTGGAACTACTTATGATCCCGTAAAAACAACTGCAATGCACCTTTCAGATGACTTGGATGGAGCCGCATTTTGGGATGTTGAAAAAAAACATTTTAAATATATTATCTGGGCAAAAACGAAATTAGATTTAGATGAAACGGCTTCTGGAACTTTCACTTTCCCTAATATTTTTGGAATCAATAAACTGAAAAAACATGATTGGGACTTTTCAGAAACTGGAATTCGTCAGGATATGAATGCGGAATCTATTATTTTATCTGGAAGACCTATCTATTTGGAAGAAGATGAGGTTTCGATGGTCAGTCAAATCACTTTGAATTGTCCACCCAGTATGGAGGTCACTTTACCTAATGGACAGGATGAAATATCGGTCGTTTGGCCCAATATTAATGCGTCCACTTCTTGCCCCAATTTTTTGATAAATTTTGAACAAATTGAAGGACCTTCTCTTGGATCTATGTTTTCTGAAGGAGTACATACCATTGCCTATAAGGTATCCGACACTTGCAACAATATTGATACTTGTAGTTTTGAAATCACAGTTGTCAAACCAATTTCAGCAGAATTGAATGTAAATTGTCTTGAAGATATACATGTCATTATTCCAGCAGGACAAAATAAAATAGCAGTAGAATGGAGTGCGCCAACGGCGACGACTACTTGTAGCAATGATGAAATTTCTATTAGTCAGTTGGGTGGATTTCCTTCAGGAACAGAGTTTTATGAAGGCGAATATACAATCAATTTCATGATAAGCGATGAGTGTAATCAAAAGACTTGTAGCTTCAAAATATTTGTCACACAATCTACATTATCTGGAGAAATAGCTTTAGAATGTCCTAACGATATAGATATTACCATCAATTCATTGGATACAGAAGTAATGGTAAATTGGGATGAGCCTACAGCAACGTCAACTTGTCCAACCAATAATATTTCTATTCAACAAACAAAAGGTCTCCCCTCGGGTTCTCTTTTTTCGATTGGTGAACATATCATTGAATACAAAATTTCAGATGCTTGTGATTTTAAAATGTGTAGTTTTACAATAGTTATCACTCAATCCCTTTCAGGCGAAATATCTTTGGAATGCCCCGAAAATATGGAGTTTGTTATTCCTAGTGAAGATGATTCTATAACGATTCATTGGGAAACACCAATTGCTACCACATCTTGTCCGACAAACAATGTCGTCCTCGAACAAATTCAAGGACCTATTTCTGGATCAGCATTTACAATTGGAGATTACTTAATTGAATATAAAACTTCAGATTCTTGTGATGAAGATACTTGCAGTTTTTTAATCACGGTCACCAAATCTACATCTACAAAGAATATTTATTTTTCAAAAATATCTTTGGCTCCCAATCCTGCCACTGATAAAATTTCTTTAGCTATAAATTCTGATATTTCAAATGAATTTGATTTTAGAATTTATAACACGCATGGTCAATTGGTCATTTTGAAGCATTCTAAACTCAAAAATGGAAAAAATATTATTGATTTTGATATTGATAGATTGGAAAGTGGGGTTTATTATTTGAGGGTGATGGGGTTTGTTGTTCGATTTTTGAAGGTTTAAAGGTAATCATATTTTGGGAATACTTTTTGAATACATATTTTACACAATTCAATTATTTTGAGTAAAAATATCATTTTTATTACTGAAAATAGACTAAATACTGTCAGGTCGGAAACTCATCAAAATTAAAAATGTTTCTTTTTGTGAAAATTGTTAGTTTCCATCCAGTCACTAAATACTAAGCTAAGGATGTACGCCGTATTGATAGAAATCTAATAACAGATTCATTCAACAAATTCACATAATTCCCCTAACCCATTAACAATTATAACATTTTTATTCTTATTTTTGCGGCATGATTAGATTTCACAAGGAAGGATATTTTATTATTGGCGCAACGGCAATTATTCTTGGTTTATTGAATTTTGCTTGGATTTGGTTTGCTCTACCATGGTATGGGTTGATACAATTAACTACTTTCGTATTGGCGATTTTAGTTTTACAATTTTTTAGAAACCCTATAAGAAAAATTGAAGTAGTTGACAATCATTTATTCTATGCACCTGCTGATGGAAAAGTGGTGGTGATTGAAGAAACTTTTGAACCTGAATATTTTCAAGAAAAAAGACTTCAAGTTTCTATTTTCATGAGTCCACTCAATGTACATGTCCAACGAAATCCTATCAGCGGAATCGTTCAATACTATAAATATCATGCAGGTAAATATTTGGTAGCTTGGCATCCAAAATCATCTACTGAAAATGAACGAACAACTACCGTTTTCAAGGTGAATGGCACAGAAATATTAGTCCGCCAAGTGGCTGGTGCGCTTGCAAAACGTATTGTAAATTATCTAAAAGAAGGACAACAAGTTACACAAGGAACTGATTTTGGATTCATCAAATTTGGTTCTCGTGTTGATATGTATTTCCCTTTGGACACTGAAATCATTGTAAATATTGACGATAAAGTCAAAGGGAATAAAACAATTATTGCTAAGCTATAATTCTAGTTATTTTTTTCATTTCACTCACTAAGTCATAAACTTCTTCTTCCCAGACAAGATTGCCTTTCAAATCAATATATGACCAAATGTCATTTGTTATTACTAGTGCCAATCCGTCTTTAAAAGGGAATGCTTCATCATATTTTGGCTTGATAGCCACTTTTCCATTCTGATCTATGTATCCCCATTTTCCATTGATGAATACTTGTGACAAACCATTTGAAAACAAACCTGCGTCTTCAAATTTTGGCTGAATAACCATCTTTCCTTTCTTATCAACAAACCCAAATCCTGAATCTGTTTCTACCAATGCTAATCCTTCATTGAAATCTCCAACAAAATCATAAATCGTTTCAACAACTACATTACCTTTCTGATCAACAAAACCATATTTATCGTTGTACATGGCAATGGCAAGTCCATCATAAAATTCTCCATTTGCAACACCATCCTCAATTGGAAACTGTGGTCTCAATATTACACTACCCCGTTTATTAATCAACCCCCAACGGTCATGATCGACAATAACAGCGACGCCATTTTGAAACGGTCTAATTTCATCAAATTTCGGTTCAACAACAAATCTTCCTTTTTTATCAATCACTCCATATTGCCCATTTACTTCTACTGGCGCTAAACCATCATTGAATTCTAGAGCTAAATCAAAACTTGGTGCTATCTCAAAATCTCCATCTTTATCTATATAGCCATATTGACCTGCATAACAAACAGGAGCCAATCCTTCATTAAAATTACCCGCATCACTAAAATTCAAATCAATTACAATATCACCTTTTTCATTAATATATCCCCATTGCTTTACCATCTGAATCCTTGCAAATCCTTCATGATAATCACCAATAAAATTAAAAAGATGTTTTATATAAAGACGTCCCATTTCATCAAGGGTGACCCATTTATTATTCAGTTGAACAACAGTAAAACCATTACAAAATTCATCTACATCAAAGTACTGCGGCTCAATAGCTATTTCACCTTTTTCATTGATAAATCCATATTTACCAAACTGTCTAATTTTGAATAGTTTTGCTCCCATATCTATGTTGTTTTCTCGTTCAACCTCTGCATATTTGATATTATATGTATTGAATTACATATTAATCAACTTTTGAAATGCAGCGATAATATCTCTATTGCCTTGGGTTTCTAAAGATGCAAATTTTCCATCTTTCCCAACAATTTGGTATAAAGGTACGGAAGATATATCATATTTTTGATATAACTTTTCAAAAGATAATGTTAATGTGTTAATTCCGATAGGCGTGTACTTGGAAAGCGCTGTTCTCCATGCTGTTTCTTTTTTGTCAATGGATACGTTCAACAAAACAACACCCATTGATTGAAGTTGCTTTCGTGTTTCGTGATAATCCTTGAAACCAGCGATACATGGCTTGCACCAACTTGCCCAAAAGTCAATATAAACGACCTTTCCTTTAAAATCACTCAAGGATACCACGTTACCTTTTTCATCTACAACATCAAAATCTGGAGCTACTGCATTTGCCATTCCACTCAAATCTCTTCCATACATTTTTGATACTTTCTCCGTATATTCTGGAAATGGATTATTTTTTACAAAATCAGAATATTCAGCATTAGCTAAGTCCATTTTCATCGTTCGATCATAAACACTATTCAAAATATCCATCATCATGTAATATTTTGCCCGTCCTTTCAACTTCGTCTTTGCAATTTTATAAAATGGAAGATAAATTTTAAACATATTCAAATCTTGGGGCAAATATTTATAGGCTACATAAGCTCTTAAAAAATTGGTATAGACTTTATTTTGAAATAGTTCTTTTTTATTAAAATCTACATTTTTTGCGACTTGAAATGATTTGGAAACTTGATTATATCTTTCTGGGGTAATCATCGCTGAATTTTCAAAAAACCAGATCATTTTATTTGTTTCAAAACCATAATTAATCTCAGCCATTAAATTCAAATAAAATGATTGACTCAATTTATTTCGATGCTGCTTTAAAAGAGTTATTTGTTCTTGATGTGTATTTTTTATTGCTCGTAGATATTGTACATCCGTATGTGTTGTTGCTTTTCGAGCCATATTTTCAGTACCGTATATTTTCAAATAAGCGTAGTCGTACATTTTGGGTGCATAGGACGGAAACTGTCGGGAGTAATTTGCCAAAAAATTATTATTAGTTCCACCTTTCCCTTCAAATCTAAGCGTTTGAAAAATATTATCCGCATTAAATAGTATTGTCAATTGGTCATTCATTTCATGATAAACATGAATAGTGGTTGCATTATACACCACATCTATATATTTGGGAGCATCAATTTCTAAGAAAAATTTAGTGTAATTCTCCGCATTTAGATTCACACGAAATTCACTGATAAATTCATCTGTTTTATGCTTTTTGTATTTAAATACAATTTCTCTAGAATTGGGATTGTCAATTTTTACGGTAACGATTACTTGTTTTGCAAAAATGCTTGTTCCGAAAAAAAGGAATATTGCTAATAGTAAATTTTTCATGTTTTGTTTGATGTGTTTATTAAAAAAGTTGATTGTAAAAAAGTTGTGGGTTGTAAAATGGTTGTGAGTTATGGATTGTAAAATGGTTGTAGGTTATAAAATGGTTGTAGGTTATGGGTTATAGGTTATGGATTATAGGTTATGGGTTGTTATCTTGAAATATATTATATCATCCCAACATTGTATCATTGTATCATTGTATCAATCCAACATTGTATCATTGTATCATTCCAACATTGTATCATTGTATCATTCCAACATTGGATCATTATATCATTACAACATTATATCATTATATCATTCAAACATTATATCATTTTGTGGTTGGAGCATTGTGTCGTTGTGTCGT
>CAMZLN010000092.1 GCA_947311465.1 uncultured Saprospiraceae bacterium | reverse complement strand
GAAAAAGGAGAAATTAAAGGAAAAATCGAAGGAAAAATCGAAGGAAAGATCGAAACTCAAACAAAAGTTATTATCAATGGTTTCAAAAATGGCATTTCCATAAAGCAACTTTCCTTACTAACCGAACTTCCTATCGATGAAGTCATTTCTATCCTTAAAAACGAAGGTTTGATGTAAAATATAAAAAACGTTTCCTAATAAAATTTAGGAAACGTTTTTGTCTCTCTTAGGAACCGTGACAAAACAAATATAATTCCTTAGAATAAATTTATCCTTTTTTCAATCGTGTCAATTCTTCTGCCAATTTTGAGATTCTAGCAACACAATCTGCCAATTTTTTACGCTCATTCGCAACTACTTGCTCTGGAGCATTATTCACAAATCGCTCATTACTCAATTTCTTTTCAATAGCATTTTTAAAGCCCTTTTGATACTCTAGATCTTTTTCTTTAGTTTCTATTTCAGCTTCTACATCTATCTCTTTTTCAATCACAACGAAAAACTTATCCTTTCCAGAAATAAAAGAAACACCATTTTCCACTTCATCTACTGTTGCAGCTATACTAGATAAATTTGCCATTTTTTGAATCAATTCCTTTACTCCTGATACATTAAAAAGTGCATCTACTGAATCACTTTTTTGTGCAAACAACGGTAATGCTACTTTTGGTGATAACTCGTTTTTATTTCTTGAATCTCGTATGTTTGAAACGATATCTTTCACCATTTCTACATTGTGAATTACTTTTTTATCAAAATCACTTGCAGTTGGATACGTACTCATCATACAATCTTCTCCTTCTGCTCTATCTTTCAGTTGATGCCAAATTTCTTCCGTAACAAATGGCATAAATGGATGCAATATCGTCATCAATCGCTCAAAAAAGTCAATCGTTCGGTCTAAAGTTGCTCGATCAATTGGATCACCATATTTTGGCTTAATCATTTCCAAATACCACGAACAAAAATCTCCCCAAATGAAATTATACAAACTTGTCAATACGTCTGATAGTCGATATTGGGCAAATTTCTGCTCATTTTCTACGATTAATTCTTGTAATTTATTCTCAAACCACTCCGCGGCTAGTGCATTCACTTTCAACACTTCTGGACTTGCCGTTTCTACCACTTCCAATCCTTTCAATAATCTCAAGGCGTTCCACATTTTATTACCAAACTTGGTACCTTGATTGCATTTTTCACTTTCGTTCAATGCTTTTTTGGTCTTTGGATCAATAGGAGCATCAAATACAATATCATTTCCCGCAGATCCACTTGATAGCATTCCAAAACGAACGCCATCTGCTCCATACTTTTCAATCAATGACAAAGCATCAGGTGAATTCCCCAGTGATTTACTCATTTTTCGACGCTTGGAATCTCGAACCATTCCAGTAAAATATACATCGTGAAAGGGCTGTCTTCCTTTTGCTTCAACATGCTCTTTTCCAAGCAATTCTTCCGAATATTCATATCCTGTCATAATCATTCTTGCCACCCAAAAGAACATGATATCCCATCCTGTCACCAAAACATTGGTTGGATAGTAATATTTCAATTCTTCTTGACTTTCAAATCCATCAAAAACAGAAATGGGCCATAACCATGATGAGAACCATGTATCTACCACATCTTCTTCTTGTCGCAAATCGCTCATTTTAACGTCTGCTCCAAATTTTGCTTGGGCTTGTGCCAATGCTTCTTCGCTTGATTCTGCTACAAAAATTTCATCTTTATAAAAATATGCAGGTATTTGTTGCCCCCACCATAATTGACGAGAAATACACCAATCTCTCACATTCTCCTCTCGCAACCAACTGTTGTACATATTCACAAAATGATCTGGTAAAAACTTAACATCTCCATTGGTAACTGCACTCAAAGCTGTTTTTGCAAAGCCTTTCATCTCCATAAACCATTGCAAAGTTAATTTGGGCTCTACTATTGAATCTGTTCGTTCTGACCGACCTACTTTATTGCGATAATCTTCAATTTTTACTAAATTTCCACTTGCTTCTAAATCTTTGATGGCCATTTTTCTTGCAACAAATCTATCTTCCCCTACATAGAATTGAGCCGCTTCGCTCATCGTACCATCATCATTCAAAATATCAATCACTTCTAGATTGTGACGTTGCCCAATCTCATTGTCATTCATATCATGGGCAGGTGTTATCTTCAAACAACCTGTACCAAACTCAATATCCACATATCGATCTGAGATAATAGGAATTGCTCGATTAATCAATGGAACAATCGCTTTTTTCCCTACCAAATGCTTGAAACGTTCATCATTGGGATTAACGGCTATGGCTGCATCTCCAAAAATCGTCTCGGGACGAACAGTAGCAATAGTCACGTACTCATCCGTTCCTTCAATCTGATATTTGATATAAAAAAGACGTGAATTTTCTTCTTTATAGATTACTTCTTCGTTGGATAATACCGTTTTGGCTTCCACATCCCAATTGGTCATTCGAAGTCCACGATAAATCTTCCCTTTTTTATATAAATCAACAAAAACCTTTACTACTGCTTTTGACAATTTGTCTTCCATTGTGAAACGGGTACGCTCCCAATCGCATGATGCACCTAATTTCTGCAATTGATCTAGAATAATTCCACCATATTTATCCTTCCATTCAAAGGCGTATTTCAAAAATTCTTCTCTTGAAATATCTGATTTTTTAATCCCTTTTTCACGAAGTAATTTTACAACTTTGGCTTCTGTCGCTATCGAAGCATGATCTGTCCCAGGTACCCAACACGCGTTTTTTCCTTCCAATCGTGCCTTTCTAATCAATATATCCTGAATGGTATTGTTCAACATGTGTCCCATGTGCAGGACGCCCGTTACATTAGGTGGCGGAATGACGATCGTGTATGCTTCTCGTTCATCTGGCTCTGAATGAAAGTAGTTTTTTTTCATCCAGTAATCATACCATTTCGACTCAATGTCTGAAGGATTATATTTTTCTGATAAGGACATATTTTTGCTTTTTAAAATTGAAGTGCAAATTTAATGGATTTTTTGGAAATATGTTTGTGTATTTGAAAAATTAAAAATGGTTAAGTAAATTATACTAATTTCTGAATGTTCTTTTGTAAAAAATAGTATTCCTCATATATTTTCAGAATCCAAAGAGTAATATCTGAACCAAACTAACACTATATAGAAGCAGTTACAGCATTTTATTTAGTCTTGATATTTTCTTGCATATATTCCCCTATCGTATTGATAACCCGATCGGAACTCTCCAATAAAAACTCACTAATCCGAATTTGTTCTTCCCTTGATTTATTCTGACTCAATTTTGCTTTTGTTTGCAATTTATCAACTTTCATAGTAAATCCCGTCACTCCTTTGAGTAATCCATAATATATTTTTCAGAAAGTTGCCCCCATTGTTTAAAATAACCAGGTTCAAAGGCTTCGATTGATTTTTCCATTAACGCAATCAACTCATCGGGTTCTTCGATAATTTCAATTGTTCCATAGGCGTGAACCGCAATATAATTCCAAGTAGGAACATTTTGAACTTTGGTATAAAGTGATGGAGAAATGTAGGCGTGTGGCTCAGAAAAAATAACCAAAGAACGTTCAGACTTCAACAAATCACAATGCGAGTTTACCTTTGCCAAATGAGATGTCAAAATAATTTCTCCATCTAGTTCATCTATTAGAAATGGCAAATGAGTTGCAGAAGGACCATTTTTATCGTTAGAAATAACAGTTGCAAAATTATATTTCTTCATAAAATTAATAGCCATTTTTTGGTTATTCATTTCAAATATTTTTGGAATGTATGTATTATGTAATTAAAAAGTTATTTATTTAATATCTAGATGGAAACTCGATAAAATTAAAAATAGAATCGGTATTATCAATTTCCGTTTGGAGTTTCAAATATCGTAATTTTGATTTTGAAAAAGACTCAAATTCCAAACTATTTTGTAGTTTTTTTTTCGTTAAGGAATTGTGCAGGAATAAATATTCAGAATTTAAGTTTTTTATTTTATCCATAAAAAGTTAAATCCTAATCATGAAACCGTATTTTTTACTACATTACATAACTATAAAAGTATAATTCCAAGTTAAAAAACAGTAAAAACATGAAAAATCTAATAAAATACACCCTTTTCCTACTAGTAACTTTAAATCAAAGTTGTAAAAAATGCGATGAGTGTTTTACACCTCCTGAACCATTTCTATTTGAAATCGTCGACAAATCTACTGGTGAAAATTTATTTAAAAATGGAACCTATAAATCTTCTGATATAGAAGTAATTGACTCTCTGAATCATCAAAATGTAAAATTTGCTTTTTTGGATGAGAATGATTTAAATCTAATTCAAATTAATACAATTGGTTGGAAAACTGAAAAAATACATTTCCAATTCAAAATTTCTAATCAAAATATTTTCAATCTATTGGTAGATGCGGAACGTGTGAGTCAAGATTGCTGTTCGTTTACAAGATATAACGATGTAAAAATCACAAATGCTGAATTTGAATTAGACTCTATGACAGAAATTTATCAGATTTTAGTGGAATTGTAAGGGTTTTGGCATCACATTTGTAATTACTTAATATGTAAGTCGTACATCCCATGACAGATTCAAAAAATTGAAACAATCTAAAAAAGTTTAGATTGTTATATAATTTATTGGATTTATATGACGTTTAATTATCAGTCAGTAAATAGCGTCTGGACGGAAACTCATCAAAATTAAAAATGTTTCTTTTTGCAATAATTGTGAGTTTCCATCCAGCCACTAAATAATATTCAAAAAACAAGTTTGGAAGAAAGAAAAACAGAATTCTGTTATTAGATTTCTATGTTTTTCTCAATCATAAAACCTATTTTAAAAAACTCACGCTATGAAACACGTTGAGTTATTCAATTGGCCATCCCAATAGCTAATTGACTTTGTAAATCACATTGTTAATTGAAGAAAATTGCCGAGCAAATTTATTTTGCTTGGCTTTTTTTGTTTTAAAGTGTATCTTGTCTCAAAATTAAGTACTACTTAATACTAATCCATGTCAAAAGAAGAGAATAATCTTTCCGAAAAATTTACTGTTATTGAACAAATGCCTAGATTTCCAGGTTGTGAACATCTTATGGATCAATTAGAAATTAAAAAATGTAGTAATCAAAAAATGTTGGATTTTATCTATGAAAATATAAAATATCCACCTGTTGCAATTCAAAATAATGTGCAAGGCGTCGTTGTTATTAATTTTGTAGTTGATAAGGATGGAAGTATTAACAATGTGAAAGTTGCTAGAGATATTGGAGCAGGATGTGGAGGAGAAGCACTGAGAGTTGTCAGAAAAATGCCCAATTGGATTCCTGGGCATCAAAATAATAAGTTTGTTAGCGTTCAATTCAATCTTCCTATTAAATTTAAATTAAATGCCGATTCTGTATTCTCAAAAATAAAACAGTTTTTTAAATTAAAATGAATTTCCTAAAAAAAATACTTCATAAAATCCCAATTGCACCCTTATTTGGTTCCAACCGAAAAGAATTAAAATTATTCGCCATTGGTTTAGGAAAATCATCATTCACATCTAATGATATTATTTTCAAAAATTATCCTTTCCGCCCTTCTATTGCTTTTAAGAATAAAAAAATACACTTTTCTGAAATCGATGCTTGTCATTTAGACGAGTTTCCCCCTACCCTAAAAGTCGGTAAAGAATTGATTTTTATTTCAAAAGTCAAAGAGAATGAATTGAAAAATTTTGCCATAAACAATCACATTAAAATTGAAAAACGACCTTCCAATTGGAATTGGATTACAGAACCATTTTTAGATACGGAATTTACTGATGACGACCAACAAAAAACATTGGATATATTGTCTTCTAATGGAATCACTAAAAGAGAAGTAATCGAATTGCGGTCCGAAATTGAAAAACAAATGTACAAATACAATTTTGATACAATGCTTTGGGAATGGTGTAATTTGGGACTATTGGATGTCTTATTCGCTATGAATGCAAAGTATAATGAACATGATTTTGAGCAATTTTATTGGATGGCTATGGAGATTGAGCAACGAAGTGTTTAGTGATAATTTGACGAATATTTTTATATAAATTATAGACAAATAAATTATGGAAACCAATTTAAAATGGGATGAATTCCTAAAAATGGATATGAGAGTAGGTACTATTTTAAGTGCCGAAGTCTTTGAAAAGGCTAGAAAACCTGCCTATATTCTTGTTGTAGATTTTGGACCACTTGGTACAAAAAAAACATCTGCTCAAATTACTAAATTGTATCAACCCAATGATTTGATTGGAAAACAAGTCATCGCTGTCGTTAATTTTCCACCAAAACAAATTGCTAATATTATGAGTGAATGCTTGGTATTGGGTGGTGTTGATGGTGCAGATGTTACTTTGTTGCAACCCGAACGGAAAGTGGAGAATGGGATGCGTATTTTTTAGAGAAAATCGAGAGTGCCCAATTGGCACTCTCTGATAGTCCCAAAATTATTGTTCGATTTGGTATAATCATGAGGACAAATCTTTTGACTATAACTCCCTTTTACATAAATAGAAGTCCGTTCTTTCACAAGTCGTATCTTCTAAGCGTTCATTCATTTCACCTAAAGTTTTTGGTGGAGGTACGATT
>CAMZLN010000091.1 GCA_947311465.1 uncultured Saprospiraceae bacterium | reverse complement strand
TGAAACTTTATTATCAAACGTATGAGCAAAGCCCAAACCTAAGTGGAAAAAACTTGGAGAATACGTAGCTCCAGTTCCTTCTGGGTTTGCAACGGTAGTAATATCAATATCACCAAAATCAACAGACATCAAACTCACACCGAAAGCACTATTCTTTCCAATTTTTTGAGAAATACCCAAAGCTTGTGTTGTCAAACCTGTACCTCTTAAATAACTTGTAAAACCCAATCCTACTTCCGTTCTATTGATACGTGACAATCCTGCGATATTCAATCTCATAGATTCAACTCCAGAAATACTACCTGTATTCATTGTATGCAAGCCTGCACTTCTAGCCCAAGGATTCATAAGTAGTTCATAAGCGCCCGCTTCACCTTGTCTATCAGGATTACCTGCAAAACCCGATGTTGCAAAAAACGCAACTACGATTAAAACTGTATATATTTTTTTCATTTTTTATTATTTTAATTCAAAACAAAAGAACCAACAGTATTGCTACCAATACTGTTGGTCATATTTATATTATAATCCTGAAGGATCAAACTGTCGATTAATACCAAACCATTTTATCACACGCTCCCCAAGATTACCTGCATCAATATGGATTAAATAAACCCCACTAGAAACTGGAATTCCTTTTGAATTTTTTAAATCCCATGAAACTGATGCATTGATCTGTTGAGAAGGAATAGCTCTATTCTTTCCTTCTACTTCAACTTCAACCTCATCTCTAGTATATTGACGAATAAACTTACCATCTAAACTAAATATATTTACTGTACACTTAGCAGGAAGATTCGTAATCTTTACCACATTAGTAAACTGTGAAGTTTCGTAAGCAGAATAAGCATAATATGGATTCGGAACTACATTGATTTGATCCAATGCAGTATTTATTTCTTCTGATGACAACTCCGTTGGAGCTACATCTTCAAATTTAAACTTATACATTGGTAATCCATTATTAGGACCAACAGCAGTTCCATCTGGTGCCTTATATTTTGCATAAGGATTATCCACTCTACAAACTATTTTTAAATCTGATGGAACAATTCCTTCTTCAACAGACTTGAGTTTAAAATCAGGATTTGACCATGCCATAACGGCCCAAGTGATTCTATTCATCGCTTTAGACATTTTAAAGTCAGATTTAGAATCAGCAAATCCTTCTTTGAAAAACTTACATTCATCATATTCTACATCAGAGACCCAAATCATATGTTGTCCACCAAAATATGCATTAACAATTGGAGAAAAACTAGGAACGATTTGTGGGAACAACTCAGAACCAGGATTAAAGATCATATCGGTACCTGCATTATATAAAGCTCCAGCTTCTTCGCCAATATTCTCTTCTCTGTAACATGAATTTTCTCCAAAGAAAATATCAAGTCTTTTCCCCGTTTCAACGTCAATAGCATATCCAGGAAACCATCCCATTCCATCACCCGTACCATCGGGTTTTCCATCTTTTCCTACAGAAGGAGAACCTCTTAATCGCATATTTTCTTTATCGCCAATCGTAGTCCATCCTAAATCTTCTGGACCATTTCCATACCAAGCAGAATTTGCGGATTCAAGAACAACACAACGACTCCACTTTTTCTTATCCGAAGTTAAAACAACATCAATATTATTTAAACTTTTTAGATCACGCTTTACTTGAGCTCCCTTACTATTCACCCAACCTGGCGTAATAAGACCCGCACCACCTACAGGTATTCTAAATCTACACATATCAAAAGGGAACATAACTCCTTCATAAAAAGAATGATTTCCATCTAAATCGTCCTTTAAAAAAGCTGAATTTGGACCAAAAGAATTTGGTGGCATAATTCTAAACCATGCAGCATTTACTGCATCTTCAGTAATAACTCCACCTCCGATATTCCCATTTTTAAATTGACCACTTCCTGGTTCTTTAGTTTGTCCCACAGTGATTGAAAAGCCATATTCTGTAATCAACTGCTCATTTAGTTTTGCAATTGTTGTATCACAAACCACACTAAAATCACCATTAGCACTAGTCAATTCCCAATATGAATCAGGAGTAATATCATCATCGTTATTTTCAATAAATGTCAAAACAAATTCACCATTTTTAACTCTCAAAGGATCATAAACTTTCACCTCAACTGGACCTGTTCCTTCATCATAAGTAACTTCAGATGTCAAACCATCAAACTTTCCACTCATGATAGCATCTTCTGTTTCCTTTGTAATGATTAATCTTGAACTACCTTGAATCAATACTGCATTTTTAACATTTTCCTCATCTACAAAAAGATGACCTGCACCTACTCCGTCCACTCTTGTAATCTTAGGTGACGTACCATAATCTGCACCTAAATTTCTATCTACAATTTGTCTTGGTGAAGCTACATAAGTCTTAATATTTCTTCGACCTTCTAAGTAAGAATTTTTCTGTCCTACCGCAGTATTTGGATCAAACGTATCATAATCGTTATAAGCATAAGCTACAGAAACAAAATAATATTTTTTATTATTTACTAATCTTCTATCATTTACTGCGAATCTATCTTCTGTAATTTTAATAGTATGACTAATTCCAGCTTCTTCCCCTTCTACTTGCAATTCTGGAACATAAACAAAATCAGTTCCCACACCTGGATTATTAATTGTCTTCCAATTGTAAATTTTAGAAACACCATCTACAACGTCACATTGATAAATCAAAGCTGCCTTTTCAGGATTATCCAA
This sequence comes from uncultured Saprospiraceae bacterium, assembly GCA_947311465.1. Classification (GTDB taxonomy): domain Bacteria; phylum Bacteroidota; class Bacteroidia; order Chitinophagales; family Saprospiraceae; genus CAMZLN01. Next base: position 7,319 of record CAMZLN010000091.1, on the reverse strand, counting down.
TTCACCAGTAGTCACTTGCGGTCCTGACAATTGATATAACTTATATCCCTGAAACTTATAAAAAGGATCTTCTACACCCCCAGGAGCCAACAAATCAGGTTCAGAATATTTTTCACCTACATTATTAGAATTTTCATCGTTGGAAAAAATCCCAATCAAGGTACGATCCAATTCAACAAAGTCAACATCTGGAGCATCTGGTCCATCAGTGATATCAAAACAGTTGTTGAAAAGAGATTGCGCTAAATCATCTGCAAACAACAATCTAGAAATATCTGGACATGGGTAATCAATATTTGGAACCCATGGCACCCCAACGATCAACTCATTGACTGCTCCTGGCTTTAATAAAAATGGTCCTGACGCTTGTACGGTACGTCTATCATCAAAAGGCAAATTTGCTGTACACATAGACCATGCACTATCATCATTGGGTTTACCAGGGAAAGCATACTTTGTAGGAGCTCCACCAGATTTATATCCAGTACCACCTATAGTCATAGGAGTATCATCCTTCCATAAACCTTTTAGGTAAGAATAATAATCTTCTGCAGTACTTGGATCTGTTGTATTTGAATTCGGATTACTAATTCCATTATTAAAATAAATAAATGAACTCATTCCTAATTCAATCAATGTATCAATTTCGCCATCACCTGTAGTATCAACAGGCTTTAAAGGTCCTCTAAAGTAATCTACTCCTAAAATTGGTACATTTTCACAATAAGTAGGTGCTCCTCCAGCACAACTACATCCAGAACTACCATCTACCGCATCTTCATTGTACACATACATTAAATCTCTAGTTCTTGGAGTTGGTTTTCCACCAATAATTTCTATATTTACCGTTGTATCACATCCTGTATAATCATCTTCATGACAACCTAAATCAGGATCAATAAAATATCCAAAATAGCACTCATCAATATCTTCAATTGCTCTATTGATCAATTTATATCGCATAAACGTCATATCATTCAATTCATCATTAGTTGCATAAGCAAACGCTTGAACTTGAACTTCCATTTGAATAGCGGATGTTGCCCCTGATTCCTTATGTGTTCCACCTGCATCATTATAAATCCAAAAGATCATTTCATCTGCATACTGTGGTTCAGGACAGCCACGAATTTCAATAATAGGATAATCCCCTTGAGTTGGGTCGTATAAGAAATCACCATCAGCATCATAAAAGGATCCTAGTCCTTGTTTTGTATTGGGCAATTCAAAATCCCATATTTCAAAAAAGAATGGATTTCCTTTTGCTGGCCAACCTTTTACATCCAAAGGAATTTTAGATGGATTATAAGGTTCTCCAGATTCTTTAGATTTCTCATAATTAGAAAGATGTTTTTCAATATTTTTCCCTGTGACAACAAAATGGTTATCCCAATTTTTACAAACAGATTCTTCAGTAGTACCAGTTTCAGGATCCAATGGTCCAGGATAAAAGTCAAACTCTCCACGACTACGACCAAATCTCTGTGCAGCCAATTTCAAGTTCCCCCCTGGATCATATCCACCTATCCAAACTGCCGCAGCATAAATAGATGAGACCTCATCCAATCCTGCTTCTACTTTAGGTACAACATATTTCCCTGAACTACCATCCCACCATACATCACCTCCACCTTGGAGTCTTGCTCTTACATTATTAACCGCTAAGTCAATATCTTTTGTGGCAGGAGAACAATCCTGCGCAATAAGTTGCCCCAAAAAACCTATATTTAGTAGGGCAATTATTAAAAATTTTATATTATTCATATTATTTCTTTTTTAAATTTGTGATAATCAAAAAGACTAAAAATTAAAGATTGCACCAATAAACATTCGTCTAGGCAATGAGAAATTTAAAGGATTTAAAACTCTCCATTGATACGCATCATAATATGCTCGTCTTATTTCATCAGAAGACAAGGCAGCTAAGGCAGCTTGTCCATTCGGCGAAGTAAGGTATCCATCATCTAAGGGAGAACCCGTGGCGCCATACACACTAAGTGCATTTCTAGTATCTAATAAATTTTGAACTCTAAAATAAACATTTACTCCTAATCCTTTTGCGATTTTAATATCCTTATCTATTCTAAAATCTAATCTAAATGTCCAAGGTTTGTTCGCACCGTTGATTGTTCCAATTGTGCTTTCTCCAGTTAAAATTTTAGGAAGTTGTTTTTGAGTATAAGGTCTTCCTGAAACTGTAGTTACTAATAAATTCAATCCTGCATTTTGCAATACATTTTTGCCATACATAACAGGTCCAGTATAAGATTTTCCAGAACCATATCGATAATCCAATGAAACATTTACTTTATGTCTTTCATCATAAGTCGTAGGAAAAATATTTCTAATATTTCCTCTTGACGTCAATCCTCTTTGAGAATCTGCGTCAGATCCAGTTGCATCAGCAAATTGTAAAGAATAAGATGCATTAATTCTTACATTATTTGTTCTTCTCAAATCATAAGCAAATGTAAATCCTTTTACTGTACCAAAATCTTGATTATCATAAGTATCATATTTGGTAATTGGAGCTGCTACATAAAGATAAGTACGCTGTTGTATCATATCTCTCAATTCCTTGTAATAAGCGGAGAATTTAACAGAAGAAGATAAAGACACTTTTTGTTGAAATCCAACTTCATAATCAACCGTTTTCTGTGGCTTCAGATTTGCATTATTATAAAATTCAGAACTTGCTCTATTTTCAATATAGTAATAGCTTAATGGGCTTTCGTTCGCCTGAGCTTGAGCGGGTCTTTGTGTCAATACATCATAATGCGCAAAAAAGTTGGCATCATCAGAAATCGGAAAGGAAACTGCGATTCTTGGTGCAAAGTTAATAACTGGCTCATAATCCTTAAAAGAAATACTAGACTTGTATTTTTCAGATTTAATATTGTTTACGTTATCTGCATAATATCTAGGATGAACAGCTTCACCACCAAAAATCACTTCTCCTCCTTTAGCTTCTGATCCATCAGCAAAATACCATTGTTCACCATTTCTGTATGCACGAACATCGGTTGATTTCTCATTATCACCATTTACATAAACTTTATAATCGTCCTTAATATTTTTTGGTCTATTCGCGGCATTCACACCTTCTAATGCATCAAAATCTTTTGCAGACATGACTTCATACAATGAGAAAGGATCTTTCAACACTTTTGTATTTGCATCATATCTATCCACTCTGACCCCAACTCTAAAATATATTTCTTTGAATTTAAACTTATCTTGAATATAACCTGCCACATAATTAGGTTGAAATGCAGCTACAGGAAAAGTTCTAACACCATTAGCATCTACACTAGTAAAGAAGTCATCAAAAGTAACATCATTACCTAAAATATTACCAGTATAATCATAACCATAATAACTTAAGCTTAAATCACGAGAATCATTTAATTCTTGAGCAGAAAACATATCTAAAGACAAACTTGAAGGATCTTGACTATCCAAATTGAAAAATTCTCCAACTGGAGTATCCCCTCTAACCGTTTTATAAAATTGACTTTCAGGATATTCCGCTTCATTGTTTACCACTTTGTAAATATCTATGCCATCTACATTATCAACAATTTGAGTAGTATCCACACCAACTAAATGTCTATTCGTTAAAGATCGACCCAAGGTCCAAAGAGACTCCGGAGAAATGTCATATCCTCTATAAAAACGTTGTTCATAAGATAAACCAAAAGTTATACTATGCTTAACATTTTTTGAAGGAACAATATCAAAAGTTGTTTTCAATTTACCATCATAATAACGATTATCTCTTTTTCTAAATAGATTATAAATAGTACCTACATTTCTATGTAAATTCCAAACATCATCAAATGAATCATCTATCTGACCATTTCTTGCGATATAATTACCATCTGTAGGACTATCTAATACCAGTTTATTGTAATTAGCCAATACTGGATTTACTGAACCAGCTTCATATCCTGTAAAATCTTGTCTATAATCTACATGTTTCACACCTGAAGGAGTAAAACTAAATGCTGGAACCCATTCATAATTAAACTTTCCAATATATCCATAATCAAAAAAATTATCTCCATGAGTAGGATCTGACAAATCTCTCAATGAATTTTCATACCCAAGCTGCAAAACATAAGAAGCATTCTGAATTAATGGTTGATCTGCATCTGCACCTTCATCATCAGATGCTTGATAACTGGTTCCACCCAAGCGATGTCTGAATCTGAAATTACCTCTCACTGATTGATTTTTATCAATTGGATTATTTTGACTATTATAAGTCATCCAACTACTACCGTTACCTGTCCTTGTTCCTCCAAAACCTGGAGTAAACTTATCATCATCTTTATTAAAAGAACCTCCAATAGAAATATCAATATCATCTGAAAAACGAGCATCAATTTTACCTGTAATATTCAATACAGTACTTTCTTCATTGGGACGATACTTCAATTCTTGAATATCATCAGATGTTAAAAGCTGTGCACTTGGTATCAAGCCACCTTTTTCATCTCTAGTTACAGGATTTTCTTGCAAATTTTTAATTACATCATCTTTCGCTCTAAAAATAGGTAACGCAGAAGGTCTGTCATCTTTTTGAGAAGTATATGTACCTGCAACACGAAAGCCTAATACAGACTTACCATCTCTTTTGATAATAGGCCCACTTAATGATGCATTCAAAAAGTTGTAACCATATTCATTAAATAATTCAGAAGTTTCCATTTCAATACTTCCTCCAAACTTCCCTGATGGGCCACGAGTAGTAATCGAAATGATACCACCTGCAACATCACCGTACTCCGCACCAATACCACCTGTGATTACTTCCATTTGTTCAATTTCAGAAGTAGGTGGTGTACCCCGCACTTGCATACCATCTACATAATACACAGTAGAAGATGTTCGAGATCCTTTTACACTTAGTGCTGCACCATCATCCGCAGATCCAACTCCAGCGGTTGTTGCAGCTACACCTGCAATACTTTTTGTAGCAATATTTCTGATATCTTCTTGTGAAACTACTTTACCTTGTGTGGTGTTATCTTTTTCAATAACAGGTATTTTGTATGCTTGGACAACAGCAACATCCAAAACAATTGCGCCATCAGGCATTACAATATTTACCACATTTTCTTTGTTAGAAATAATAACACCAGCAAGAATTTTATCAGTAAATCCTATATAACTAGCTTTAATATCATAAGTCCCTGGTTCAATACCAGTGATTAGATATTTTCCATCAAAAACAGTGGCAACACCTTGAATAAATGCACCGTTCCTTTCTAGAACGACATTGGCTGAGATTGCAGGGTCACCATTTGGTTCTGTGATTACCCCAACAATAGTTGTTTGAGAAAACACGACCCCACTCAGCAGTAATAAACTTAACGAGAGTAGAAAATTCCGTACCATAGATACAATTTTTTTTGTTCAAAAATAATTCTTTAATCCAAATATTTATAATGCAATATTACTGAAATAGAATTTCAAAACAAAACGTTAAAACCCTATTTGCAAGGTAAATGACAAACAAAAACCTTTTTAATATTACTAATTTCACTTTCAAATAGAAAGTTAAATACAGTTACAGTAAAAACCACAATAGCCTAAATATCAGCAATTTACCGTTATGCGACTACGATTTTGGTTATTTTATCTAGTAAAATACTTGCCAAACGCTCTTTTGACTCGACTGTCCAACCTGCAACATGAGGGCTCAAAACAACATTATCAAAATCATACAGTTTGTCATACATTATACTTTCCTTTTTTGTGTAAGTATTAGGTTTTTCATTTTCAAACACATCCAAACACGCCCCACGAACCTTTCCACTTTCCAATTGAGAAATCAAATCTTGTGTTTTTATCACAATCCCACGAGAAGTATTCACAACAATAATTTTTTTCCTAAATGCTTTTAAATAATCCTCATCCACTAATCCTGTAGTTTCCTTCGTAAGCGGTAGATGAAAACTAACTATATCCGCATTTTCATATATTTCATCCATTGTAGATTCTTTTACATGTGTAAAATCATCAGCATAGTTCTTTTTGTATTTATCAAAAGCCAATATGTTGACTCCGAATCCTTTAATTTTCTCAGCTAAACTTCTTCCTGTATGTCCAAAACCAATAATACCAAGGGTCATATTTGCAATCTCAAAACCACGATGCCCTTCACGATCCCATTTTTTACTTCGAACATTTCTATCAGCCGAAATCAATTGATTAGAAAGCGCCAACAACATTCCGATCGCATGTTCACCTACAGCATCACAGTTACCATCAGGCGCATTCATAACCTGAATTCCAGATTTTTCAGCATAAGGAATATCAATAATTTCCATTCCTGATCCCAATCTTCCGATATACTTCAAATTAGGAGCACTATCTATCAACGCCTTATCTACCAATATTTTACTATTGATAATCATTCCTACATAATCGGAAACGATATTTCTCACTTTTTCCAGACTTATTTTGGGTAAATATTCGACTTGAAAACCCAACCCTTCTAATCCATCTAACAATAATGGATGTACTCCATCGGTTACTAGAAATTTTTGCAACATGAATTTCTTCATTTATATATACAACTATGGATAATTAGGTTGTAAAATGACCTATTCCATACCAATCCAAGGTTAAAAGTAAAAAAAGATGATGTAAAAAAAGACTTATCTATAAAATGATTTATATATTTTTAAAAAAAGGAAGAAAATAAGCCAACGAGAATAACAGTGAAATAATACATAACGCACTAACTGTCAAACACTTAAATTATAAAACTATAACTATATTAAAAGAATTTAGCTTACTATTAAAATCTGATTTTCTTTACTACAATACTTCGTTAGGAATTAAACTGTAATTTTGGAGAAACCCATAATAAAACAGTATTAATGATTTATTTTATATTTTATATTAATTTAGGTTATTTTTCAGAGTTTGATTTTAATAGTTGAATAACATTTCTTAAAAGAATTGAATCTAAATTTATGGAATGAGAAAAGGATAAAAAATTAAATTTTAGTATTATAATGTCCTTAGAAAAGAGCGTGGCAGGGCAAAAGCTGTTTGACATAACTGACCGATTTTTGACTTTTGTCAAAATGAATGTCTGGGGGACATACAAGGAAAGGCACCGCTAGCGGAATAAGTTTTTTTCCTAGCGTTTTTTGTTTCTTTTTATGCCTGCCTACCATTTCGGTAGGGCAATGACAAAAAGAAAGCCGCCGGCAGGCATATCAGAATAGTTTTTATCTTAAATTTTTCTAACGGACTATTGTTGGTTCAAACGGAAAAACCTTTTATTACTTCCTAAAGCC
>CAMZLN010000090.1 GCA_947311465.1 uncultured Saprospiraceae bacterium | reverse complement strand
CGACTTATCTTCTCATCACCTTATCAAACATTTGAGTATGACTTTGTGTTCTTCGTGCTATTTGTGGTAGAAATAAAAAGCAATCTACCCGTCAAAACCCAACTTTCCCAAAATTCATCAAAAATAATCCATTATATTTGGTTTGTAATCAATACATTATAGTATGAGTAAACTAAAAATAATCATTTCAATCCTATTCCTTTTTATAGGAATCTACGTCCAAGCCGAAAATCCATATTCAAAACAATGGAAAAAAGTAAAGTATTTAGAAAATCATGGTCTTTCACGATCAAGTTTGGAAATTGTCAATGAAATATATGCCTTGTCAAAAGCAGCCAACAACGATGAGCAAGTCATCAAATGTTTGATATATAAAGCAAAATATAACATCAAACTCGAATTAAATGGAGCCAAAAAAGCCATAAAAGAAATTCATGATGAAATAGAAATCAGTCAATTTCCAAGAGCAGATATCCTTTCTTCTGTTTTAGCTGAAATGTACGGCTTGTTTTTAGATGAATTCCGTTACAAATTGCAAAATCGAACCAAAATAAAAGATGGAAATCTTCCAAGTGATATTTTATTATGGACTGAAAATGATTTTAGAGTCCAACAAGAAAAATATTACATGAAATCTATTCAAAATAAAGAGATGTTGATGAATGTTTCTATGGATAATTTTATTGATATTCTTACCAATAATAAAATTGTATTACGTCCGAATTTATACGATTTCCTAGGGCATCGTGTCATTGATTTTTATTCCAATAGCCGATATTTCGCTTCAAAACCAAAGGATAAATACTATATTATCCACGATGAAGCTTTTGCAGATGCAACCATTTTTTCCAATTTTAATTTTGAATCCAAATACAAAAACTCTCCTCGTTGGAATATCTTACAAGTTCTTCAGAATCTTACAAAATTTCATTTGAAAGATGATAATCCAGCCGCCTTGATTGATGTAGAATTGAAAAGATTACGTTGGGTCTATTCAAAAGCATTGCACGATGACAAGGGAGATAGATATCTTAAAGCACTCGAAAAACTACGAGATAAGTATGTGGATGTCCCGTCTTCTACTGAAATTATTTACAAAATTGCTCATTATTATACTCATACCCTAGCTCGTCTATATAAAAAAAATAGTGGAGATGACAGACATCGTTATGACATAAAAATAGCTTATGATTTTTGCGAAAATGCAGTAGATAAATTCCCTAAATCTTATGGAGCAGAATTGTGTAAAGAATTAATGGGAACGATAAAAGCACGAGATATTTCTCTGAAATTTGAAGCTATAAATCCCGCCAATCATTTTTCTTTGATGTCTGTCGATATGAAAAATGTAAGTAATATTTACTTTAGAATTGTAAAAGTTACCAAAGAGCAGGAAACCATTTACAAAACCTTGGATGAACGTAAAAAAGGGGAATTTTTAATTTTTCTTGAATCCACGCATTCATGGATGGAAAAAATGCCCGTTTACACAGATTATCGAGCTCATTTGATGGAGATTAAGATTCCAAAATTGCCTTATGGTCGATACGTAATTATTGCTTCGGACTCCAAATATTTTTATAGTAAAAATACCGCAGTCACTTCCATTTGGACCACTATTTCAGATATCGCCTATTTTGTTATGAACGATTCAAAATATGTGGTAGTAGATCGAGTTACGGGTTTTCCAAAACCAAATGTAAAAGTGAATATTTATCAAAAGAAATACAGCAGTGCTTGTCATTGTTATTATAAAAAATATGTCAGTAGTAGAAAGTCAGATAAATATGGATTTTTCACACTTAAAGGAAAAGGTGCAACCCGAAATCCTACATTGGAATTTAGTAAAGGAGCAGATAACTTTGTTGTCGATGATAATGATTATGTTCATCGTTATAACGAACATGGTGAAAAAAGAACCCATATATTCCTAGATAGAGCCATTTATCGTCCAGGACAAACCATCTATTTTAAGGGAATTCTAATTAAAAAAAGTGATTTTCGTAGCCCAAAAATCATGAAACATCAAAAAGTGAAGATTTCGTTTTTTAATAGAAATAGAAAACTCGTTTCAAGTTTGGATTTAATAAGTAATGAATACGGATCTGTGAGCGGCTCTTTTATTGCTCCTTCTGGCGTACTTTTGGGTAGAATGAAAATTATATCAGATTTTGGAGAAACGACCAAATATTTGCAAGTCGAAGAATATAAAAGACCCAAATTTGAAGTGAAATTTGAACCCACAGATTCTAGTTATGTCTTTGGAGATTCTATCTCAATAAAAGGTCATGGACTCGCTTTTTCTGGAAATAAACTGGATGGTGCAGAAGTGACCTATCGTGTGGTGCGTGAAGTAAGTTATCCGTATTGGAGATATCGATCACGTCAAAAACTAGAAATGGAAATAGACAATGGGGACACAGTTGCGGATGAAAATGGAGATTTTGACATTCGTTTTCTAGCTACTCCAGATCTTGATATTCCTAAAAAAAGAAAACCCATTTTTACCTATAAAATTTATGTAGATGTCATTGATTTGAATGGTGAAACCCATAGTAAATCAACCACGGTTGCGGTGGGATATGTAGCTTTGAAAGTAAAATTGGATGTCCCTGATAACATTGCAAGCGATGATTTTACTCAATTCAAAATTTCAAGTAAAAATTTGAATAATCAATTTGAAGGAACAAAGGGACATTTGACCATGACGGCATTAAAAACACCGAAGCAAACTTTTAAAAAACGGTATTGGACAAAACCCGATACATTGTTGATTTCTAAGCTCGATTTTAATGAAATGTTTCCATATTTCGCTTACGCTAAAGAAGATCAACCCGAATTTTGGGAAAAGGAAAATGTGGTTTTAAATATTGATTTTGATACAAAGCAATCTTCTATTATACCCATTGTCAATACACTAATTCCTGGCAAATATCGAATTCATTTAAAATGTAAAGACCGATTTGGAGTGGATATCGAATTGGATAAAATCATAACAATTTTTGATCTAGGAAAAAAAGATATTCCTACCAATGAATGGTCTTGGAAAATGATGAATCAATCCACTTTTGAGCCAGGAGAATCTGCTAAAATTTGGTATGGTAGTCAATTGAAACGCCCTTTTTTACTGACCATCGAAAAGCATGCTAAAATTGTCAAACAAAAATGGATGACCGTAGAAGGACTAAAAAAAATATCCATCCCCGTAAAAAAGAAGGACAGGGGCAATTTTTACGTCAGTATCACCAGCGTATTAAACAATAGATTGGACAATCAAACCCAAACCATCATTGTTCCATTTTCAAATAAAGTACTTGATTTTGAATATGCTAGTTTTAGAAATAAATTAGAACCTGGGGCAGAAGAAACATGGCAAATTAAAATATCTGGACATAAAAAGGATAAAATATCAGCTGAAATGGTCGCAACACTTTATGATGCTTCTTTGGATCAATTTGCTGTGAATCAATGGAGTATGAATTTGTATCAAAACTTTGGAAAACTGAATTATTTTAAATCAAAAGCCTTCTTTACTGAAAATTCTAAAGATTTAATGCGACATAGTCAGTATTATAAACGAAAATACCAAAAGGAATATGCAAAACTCAATTGGTTTGGGCTTGATTTTGAAGACGATATTTGGATTCAAGTAGGAGATGTGGATTATGATTTGAATTTAGATGGCATTGTTGTAAATGCATATAAAATTCCAGTAATTGAAAAAGTTAATACTACTCAAGGGAAAGTTGTTTCTAGCGAAGATATTCGGAATATTGCTACAAAAAGTTTGGCGGGTGTGGCAGCAACAACAGCTGGGCTGGGGTCTGCCGATGATGGGGCAAATCTAGATGTCAAAGGAAGTCGAAGTAGCAGTACCGTTTACTATATAGATGGAATGGCAGTACGATCAACTCCATTGGAAAAAGCTCCGAAATTGAAAATCGATACCCCTATCCAAATCCGGAAAAATCTCAAAGAAACAGTATTCTTCTTTCCACATTTAAAAACAGATAAACATGGAAATTTTATTTTGAATTTCACAATGAACGAAGCGTTGACAAAATGGAGATTTCTAGGATTGGCACATACCAAAGACTTGAAAGTGGGTACGACCACCGCCTATGTACAAACACAAAAACAATTGATGGTCGTTCCCAATCCACCCCGATTTTTTCGAGAAGGGGATGAAATCGAATTTCCAGTAAAAATTAATAATTTGACCAGTAATGATTTATCTGGAGTCACCAAAATGGAGTTTTTCAATGCGGTAACCATGGAAAATATCGACCATTTACTTCAAAATGATAGTCCAAATCAATCTTTTTCAGTTAAAAGTGGACAATCTACTGTAGCTGTTTGGAAATTGAAAATGCCCAAAGGAAATCCAATGGCAATTACTTATCGAGCAGTCGCTCAATCAGGACAATACTCAGATGGGGAAGAAAATGCCCTTCCAATGTTGACCAATCGTATTCTTTTGACGGAGACTTTGCCTTTGGCGGTTCGTGAAAATTCAGAGAAAACTTTTCATTTCAATAAAATGGCAAATTATCAGTCCGCAACGATGTCCAATCATAAATTCACACTAGAATACACATCCAATCCCGCTTGGAATGCCATACAGGCGATGCCTTATGTGATGGAATATAAACACGAATGTACGGAGCAAACTTTCAATCGATATTTTGTGAATAGCTTGGGGGCTAGTTTGATGGAGAAGTATCCCAAAATTAAAAAAGTGTTTGATAAATGGAAAAACACAGATGCCATCCTAAGTAATTTGGCTAAAAATCAGGAATTAAAATCTATTTTATTGGAAGAAACACCTTGGGTCTTAGCCGCCGAAAATGAATCTAAACAAAAGAAGCGTTTGGCTACCTTATTTGACTTGAATAAGATGTCAAAACAAATGGATGCTGCCTTTACTATAATTGAAAATCGACAACTTGCAGATGGTGGGTTTTCATGGTATGGTGGACGTAATGCAGATCCTTATATGACTCGATATTTGGTAGAAGGTTTTGGACATTTGAATCGTTTGAAATCGAATCAATTGACTCCCCGTGAGAAAAAGATGTTGAGCAAGGCGTTAAAACACATTGATCGAGCTTTGGTAAGAAATTATGAGCGGTTGAAAGAACGCAATCATATTGATATGGAAGAAAATCATCTTTCCTGGGGTGCAATTCACTATTTATATGCAAGATCATTCTTCTTAGATGTTGCCATTTCAGAAAGTACTCAAGAAGTAATTGATTATTATCTCAGGCAAGGAGAAAAGTATTGGGTCAAGCAAAATATCTACATGCAAGGCATGTTGGCATTGGCATTTCATCGCTTTGGAAATCATGATTCTTTGTGTAGGAATATGATTCAATCGTTCAAAGAAAAATCCATCTATGAAGAAGAATTGGGTATGTATTTCAAATACCGAAGGGGGTATTATTGGTATCAATTGCCCATCGAAAGCCACGCCCTCATGATAGAAGTATTTGATGAAATTGCCAAGGATGAAAAAGCAGTCAATGATATGAAAATATGGTTGTTGAAACACAAACAAGTCAATCGCTGGAGTACCACCAAATCAACGGCGGCATCCATATACGTACTTTTGACCACTGGGAAAGACTGGCTAAATGAAGATGCTCCAGTCGAAATTTCATTGGGCAATGGACAATATGATGATCAAATAAAAGAAGCTCAATCAAAAGCGGATGCAGGCACAGGTTATTTCAAAACCGCTTGGTCCAAGGCTGATATTTCCAAAGACATGTCCAAAATTACGGTCAAAAACCCCAATAGTATGCCCACATACGGATCCGTTTATTGGCAATATTTTGAAGATCTTGATCATGTTACCATTTTTGAAGAAACGCCACTCAAACTTAAAAAAGCACTCTACAAGGTGGTCAATACCGATTTTGGTCAAGAGCTAGACTCCTTGGATCAAAATACGATTTTACATCCTGGCGACCAAGTGAAAGTTAGAATTGAGTTGCAAGTAGATCGTGATATGCAATACATACACATGAAGGATATGCGTGCTAGTGGTTTTGAACCCATGAACGTAATTAGTCGATACAAAAGGCAAGGTGCTTTGGGATATTATGAAAGCACGGGCGACGTAGCCACCAATTTCTTTTTCACGAGATTGCCAAAGGGGACTTATGTTTTTGAATATCCACTGCGTGTGGTACATAAAGGAGATTTTTCAAATGGGGTTTCTATGATACAGAGTATGTATGCTCCGGAGTTTAGTAGTCATTCGGAGGGAATTCGGGTACGGGTTATTAATTAGGAATTGAGAATTGAAGCTTCATTTTTGAGATATGATAGAATAAGCCGCTCTAGCAATCCTGAAAATCCAAAAATCCAGAAAATCCTGATTCAGACAAAAGGATGATAGTCAGAAAGAATTATTAGATTTTAGGATTATACCATAAAAGTTATTTCAAATTATAATGACTTTTTAAAATTTTAAAACTACATTCGGAGTTATAACGTTGGAATATGTAGCTGCGGCACTATCCGAAATTTCGCATTTTGTCATACATTCATTTCGTCAACCATGCATGAATAGATTCGTGTATTCGTGGCGCTTTAGCCATTCTGAAAATTCACCAATTTTGAAAATCCTGATTCAGACAAAAGGATATTACGAATTACGAATTACTTGTTTTGGATGTGATCTTTTTAATTTGGAGATTTTTTGATTAAAACCTATATTTCAAAAACTCTGTGTAACTCATTTTTTCTCTCTGTGCAACTCTATG
>CAMZLN010000089.1 GCA_947311465.1 uncultured Saprospiraceae bacterium | reverse complement strand
TTTTTGCAAAGTAGGTGGACATGTGCTGGCATGTTCCTTATTTAAAATAAGTAGTTTTTTTAGATAATAAGTAATTTTTTCAATCCATATTATATCTTTGTGGTATTGAAAACTAAAATTACTGAGCATGAATTCTGTTGAGACAAAAGTAACTGTCGAAATTGCGCAAAAATTAGGTCTTACTTCCGAAGAGTTTGATAAAATAATTGACATTATGGGCAGAGTTCCCAACTTTACGGAGTTGAGTATCTTTTCTGTAATGTGGTCGGAGCATTGCTCCTATAAAAATTCAATTCATTGGTTGAAAACATTACCTAAAAAGGGAGAACATCTCTTGGTAGAAGCAGGTGATGAAAATGCGGGATTAATTGATATTGGAGACGGTATGGCTTGTGCATTCAAAATAGAATCTCATAACCATCCATCTGCAATTGAACCTTTTCAAGGTGCGGCAACTGGAGTGGGTGGAATTCATAGGGATATATTCACGATGGGGGCTCGACCAATTGCGTCCTTAAATTCACTTCGTTTTGGAGATTTAGACAATCCACATACTAAGAAATTGGTTAAGGGAGTGGTCAAAGGAATTTCGCATTACGGAAATTGCTTTGGTGTTCCTACCGTTGGTGGTGAAGTGTTTTTTGATAAGGTCTATAATCAAAATATATTAGTAAATGCCATGTCTGTTGGGATTGTGAAAGTTGGGGAAACTGTTTCTGCATCGGCAGATGGTCCAGGAAATCCTGTTTTTATTGTAGGATCTGCAACAGGAAAAGATGGTATTCATGGAGCAACTTTTGCTTCTGCGGATTTAACAGAAAATTCGGCAGATGATCTTCCCGCAGTTCAAGTGGGTGATCCATTTCAAGAGAAATTATTACTAGAAGCTACTTTGGAAGTTATCAAAACCAATGCGGTAGTGGGTATGCAAGATATGGGGGCAGCAGGAATTACTTGTTCTACTTCAGAAATGAGTGCAAAAAGTAAAACAGGAATGCGAATTGACTTGGATAAGGTGCCTACTCGTCAAAAAAATATGCTTTCTTGGGAAATATTACTTTCTGAAAGTCAAGAAAGAATGCTGATTGTATGTAAAAAAGGACAAGAACAAAAAATACTAGATGTTTTTGATAAATGGGATTTAGAATGTGAAGAAATCGGCGTGGTTACAGATACGGGCTTCATTGAGTTTATAGAAAAAGGAGAAATTGTTGCAAAAGTTCCAGCGGATCCCTTGGTATTGGGTGGGGGAGCGCCTGTTTATATACGGGAATATGAAGAGCCAGCTTACATTGCCAAAGTTAAAGATTTTGATATTGATACAGTAAAAGAGCCTAATGATTTAGTGGCTACGGCAAAAGAATTATGGAAATTACCAAATCTCGTATCAAAACGTTGGGTCTATGAACAATATGATTCTATGGTAAGAACCAATACGGTAACTACCAATCGCCCTTCGGATGCCGCAATTACAAGAATTAAAGGTTCTATAAAGGCTATCGTAATGACAACAGATTGTAATCCAGCTTACGTGCATGCAGATCCATTTACTGGGACTATGATTGCAGTGGCAGAAGCGGCTAGGAATATTGTTTGTTCTGGGGGAGAACCTGCGGCCATTACCAATTGTTTAAATTTTGGAAATCCCTATGATAAAGGAGTTTATTGGCAGTTTGTGAATGCAATTAAGGGAATGACTGCCGCTTGTGAAAAGTTTAAAACGCCTGTTACAGGCGGAAATGTTAGTTTTTATAATCAAAGTGTAAGTAAAGACAAGACAGAACCTGTTTTTCCAACACCAACTATTGGAATGGTAGGAATGATTGAAGATTATAGAAAAAGTATGACCTTGGATTTTAAAAAATCTGGGGATAAGATATATTTATTGGGTAAAACTCGAAATGATATCAATGCTTCGGAATACCTTCGAAATGTTTGTGGAGTGAGTTTATCTCCAGCACCTTATTTCGATTTAGAAGAGTCATTTGTGTTTCTGGAAAATCTAGGTAAGGTTATTGCATCTGGATTAGTGGAGTCCGCACATGATATTTCTGATGGGGGGCTTTTTACAAATTTACTTGAAAGTGCAATGGTGAATAACCTTGGTTTTGATATTGCATTTGAAAATAATATTAGAAAAGACGCTTTTTTGTTTGGAGAGAGCCAGTCTCGTGCCGTAATTAGCGTTTCAAAAGAGAATGAAGCTCAATTTATGGAATTATTATCACAATTGAATTTTGACTTTACAGCATTGGGAATAGTTAAAGAAAATACTATAAAAATAAATAATATTGATTTTGGTAAACTGTCCTCTTGGAAAACAGTTTATGAAAATACATTAGGAGAACAATTAGATTAGATTATAAAACTTTTAAATATGAAGAATTTTATTATTATTTGTCTGATGTCAGTATTGGCAATGACAACTTTTTCTTGTAACAACACAGGGTCGAATGTTAAAGAAGGTAATTTTATATCAGGTAAGATTGAAAATGCAGAAAATATCAAAATTTTCGTAGATCGAGTTTCTTTTAATCCCCAAAACCCAAACAAAGTTGTAGGTAGCGGAGATGCAGATGCAAGTGGTTCTTTTAATTTTGAATTGATGGACATGGAACCTGCTTTTTATAGAATTCGTGCGGGTCAAAAGAATATGATGTTTGTTTTAACTGGTGATGAAAAGCAAGTGAAAATAAATGCAAATTTAAATGATTTGGATCGTTTTAATGCAACATTTGAAGGAGCTCCAGCAGCTACTGAATTTGTTACTGCCTTAAATGGTTTGATGAATCGGAAATTGAAATTAGAAGATATTAAGGCAATTATCAATAATACAAAATATCCAATTGTTGCCCTAGGAGTAACTCTAAACGCTTTTAGAAATGATAAACAGTTTTTGGATATCCATAAAAAAGTATTAGGACAATTTACAGAGGCTTATCCAAATGCTGGTTATACCACCGAGTATGCAAAATTTGTAAACGGAATGATTAATACGCCAAAAGAAGCCATTTCCAAGGGACCTGTTGCCATCGGTCAACCTGCACCAGATATCGTATTACCAGATGTAAATGGGAAAACAATGAAACTTTCTGATTTAAAGGGTAAGCTTGTTTTATTGGATTTTTGGGCAAGTTGGTGTGGACCTTGTAGAAGAGAGAACCCAAATGTTGTAAAAATTTATAATAAGTATAAATCACAAGGATTTACTGTATTTAGTGTTTCTTTGGATGGGATAGATGGAAGAACAAAACAAAAGCTGGAAAGTAGTGGACGTAGTGTTGATGATTATATAGCGTCTCAAAAGAAAAGATGGTTAGGTGCTATCGCACAAGATAAATTAATTTGGAAAAACCATGTAAGTGATTTGAAGAAATGGGATTCTGCACCTGTTAGAGCTTATGGCGTTACAAGTATACCTAAATCCTTTCTTGTAGGGAAGGATGGAAAGATAGTTGAAATTGGATTGCGTGGTGCACGAGCACTTGAGGAAGCAATCAAAAAGCATTTGTAGAAAATGGCGTTGATTATGATATGATTTTGGGAATAATATTTTAGACATATTATCACCAAAATCGTATTGTAATAACTTAGGCTCAACCTCGGCGCTTATAATCACCTGTAATTCAGTAAGTTATTGCTAGAAAATATGCAAAAAAGACCCTAAAT
>CAMZLN010000088.1 GCA_947311465.1 uncultured Saprospiraceae bacterium | reverse complement strand
ACAAAAAACCCCGCCGCTGTATGACTTTTTTAACGCAAAAATGAAAAGAAAAAGCTAAACATAAAAAACTCGATGTTGAGAATCGTGCTTTGGTTTGGGGGTGCTAGGTAAGTTTAGTTTTTATGGAACTCATAGCTTTCGTTTATCTCAAACAGTTTTCTGTTTTTAACGCTTTTTATTTCCATTTTTACTAAAATTCATAATGCGGTCGCCTTGACATCTGGCTTATTTGTTTTAATTTGACATACTTTGGTAAGTGCATACCCTTAGACTATTAAGTGTTACTAACCCCATAAGCACTCCCAACGGACTCAACGGGGTTAACCAAAAATAAGCCTGAATGAAAATTTGGCGTAAAAAGCAAGTCAACAAAACGAGCAACATAGCAAGTCCCGTTGGAGTTCAATACACGAAACAACTTGGTTTGTAAGTCATTCTGCATCAAATTTTGTAAACATCTTTACTTAAATGCTCGCCGATACAGAAGCTTGTAGCCTTATTCAAAAAAGACATGAACAATGTCAAGCTAACTTGATTAGATATAATTAATTCTAAAGTCATAAAGTAGTATTAAGTAGTTGGACATATGTTTTTATGTAAATATTTTTTAATAGATTTTATTCGAATCAACCTACCTGCCGACAACAGGAAGGCAAGGGCATAATTTCTACTTAAGTCCATGCAATATAAAAAATGGGGCGCTGTCTTACGACAACACCCCATAATTCAATAACTATTTAAACTACTTAACCGCCAATCTCTTTTTTCCTTTGTTGTTCATTTCAGAATATAATTTTTCTAAAAGTCTCAATTTGTCTAATACTTCTTGTGTTACAATATAAATCTCATCTGAAGACATATTATCCAATTCATCTAAAACCAATTCTTTTTTATTGTGTCTAAAGTGATTTACAATCAACTTTAAATATAATTTCGTTCCTTTTGTATTCTGCTTATTGAAATACAAAAATTTCAAATTCTTTTTAAAAGCAGATTTACTTTCATCATAAAGCGATTCCATTTTATCATAACGAACATCCCACTTATTTGCAAGTAATAATAGTGCAATTCTCTGCGTAATCATTTGGCATTTCCCTGCCGCAATCATCAAATCAGATCTTTTCACTTTTGTTTTATTGCTAATCAATTCAATTGAATATTCTGTAGCATCCAACAGTCTATTGCTATAATCAATAACAACTGGCACGGTTGATTTTACATTATTTGATTTCAAAATCTGCTTGTAGTAGCTCCAAGTGAATTTCATTTTTTGATACTCCATAGATACTTCTTCATCTGGAGATAATTTGATTAATTTTTGCAAATTCCTTTCAAAAGTGTGCATATCTGAGTTAAATTCAAACTCGACAACATCCTTAAAAGAAAATTCTGACCCCAATAAGATGAAGTTTTTAGCCAATCGTTGAGAAAGCATTCTTTGCTCAAGAGCCAATTGGATCAATTCAGAATCAGAAAGTTTAGCATTATCCACCGAAACAACTGGATCATCTCCCCCATTACTTAAAATATTTGCAAAACTTGATGTAGCTAAAAATGTAGATATAGTTATAATTAAAAGATATTTCATAGTATAAAAGTTGTAAGATTGTTTAAATTGTAAGATTATTTTAGACAAAGGATTCCTAGTTCGAAGTGTAACAACTCCCCGAATAAATTAAAATCCTGATTATAGTTTTAGTAAAGTCTTATTTTGAAGGAATCTTTGTATAAAGACCAGTAACCACTTCCATTTTACTTTCGATTTCATTTGTAAAAAGAAAGATTTCAGTTACAGAAAGTTCACTTGGAATTTTATACCCTTTCTTTTCATAATCAAATTGAGTAGCCAATCCATTTAAATAAAGGCTGCTTCCTTTTGAATTCATAGGATTCTCCTGCAATGATTTTAAGTTATTCTTAAAACTTTTCACTGTTTCATCAAATTTTGCTACAATATTTTTTCCTTTCACTCCCCACTTATGTGCAACATAATACATTGGAATTCTTTGAGAAAGTACTCGTTGTTGACCAGCAAGACCAATTATTGACGTCACTTTTCTAAGCGATGATTTACCCGCAATATTCTGAACCAATTCTAAAGTAAATTCAATTTCTTGTGAAAATCGCTCACTATAGGTAAGTACACTAAGCGCATTTTGCTTAGATTTCTTTTTAAATATTAATTTCTTAAAAAAGATCCATGAGAAGTTCATTTTTTGAAGATCAATCTTTAGTTCTGAAGAAGGAGCATATTCAATTAATTGTTCCAGCTGAGTTTCAAAATCAGAAATACTCGTTCTCATTTCAGTAATAGCTTCTTCTGCCATTCTAGAATTGGAACCTATAATCATATAGTCCTTTGAAATTCGGTTAACCAACATGATTTGTTTAGAACAAACATTTGCAGCTTCCAAAAAACCATCCAATTGTTTAATCTTTTTTTCTACCTGAGCAGATTCAGTTATAATAGGATTATCCGTTGCTGCAATATCTTGTGCATTGATATTGAATGTTACCATGGCCATAAAAAGGCAAACTAAAGTTGTGTGTAATGATTTCATTAATAATAAGTTATGGTTAAATAGTATGCGTACAATTAAGTACAATTATAAATAGTTCAAGTTCAGAATTACTCTATGAAAAGAGCAATGTGTTTAGGAAATAGTAAGACTTGTATTTTTATAATTTGCTTTTGAAATCAAGCACTAGGTGATGTGAATATATCAGCAAGATACGACGATTCAAATACTAAAGTCAAGTTTTAAATAAAGTTTTAATAAATATTTATTTTCAAAATATGAGTATTATTGTATATTCTGTGACAGTATAAAATTTCTTGTTTCCTTAAATTATTTTTT
>CAMZLN010000087.1 GCA_947311465.1 uncultured Saprospiraceae bacterium | reverse complement strand
TCTTTGTGGTAAAAAAGATTATAAGATGAGTCAGTCGCAACTTCGCCTGCCTGACTGAGTCGGCAGACAGGTCTGCTCCTTAGATGAAGGATGAGTTGAAGTTTCAAAGGACATTATTTTTAAAATAAATCTCATTTTCAAACGTCAACTCATCCAGTCTCGACTTTGGAGAGCCGACTCATCATCTTATCAACTTATCAATTATCTTGTCAAAGAACCAAAAATATTTATCTTTGCGACATGTTAAAATTTGAATTGGAACATATTAAACAACTTTTGTATAGATTAGGAATTAGTTTATTGGGGCTATCTTTGATCAGGTTGCTATTTTTGACTTACAATTGGACTTATTTTAATGAAATTTCGCTCTTTGAAGGGATTCACTTATTTTTTAATGCCTTGCGATTTGATTTAATTTCCATTACTTACACCAACGGACTTTTGATAGTATTCTCATTATTGCCTTTTACTTTTCGAAGTAGAAAATGGTACCAGTTGTTTTTGAAAATCCTTTTTATTGGTTTTAATGCTGTCCTATTTTTTATTGAGATTATGGACGTTGTTTATTACCAATATTCTTTTCGGCGAACAATCTTTAGTGATATTTTTATGTTTTCAAACAATCAATCTAATATTTTGGATTATTTCAAACAATATTGGTTTTTTGTTGGTATCCTTCTTTTGATGATTTATGGACTTTATTTTTGGATTAAAAAATCAAGTTTTATTCCTGCAAAAGGAAAATGGTATTTTCAGTTTTTAATATTTTTGATGGGGCTTGGTTTGGGAATCATCGCTGCTAGGGGAGGCATTGGAAAACGACCAATTACTCCAATTGATGCTGCCCAATATACCAATAAATCAGCCCAAACTCAATTGATTACAAATACTACTTTGAATTTGATTTTCTCTTTTCAGCAGCGTACTGTCAAACGACTAAATTATTTTTCTGATGATGAATTAAATGAAATTTTCCCTTTCCATCATATTCCAAAACCAGATTCTCCCTTTGATGATAAAAATGTCGTAATTTTAATCATGGAAAGCCTTTCTAAGGAATATACAGGTGCTTTTGAAAATACACCATATACTCCATTCTTAGATTCTTTGATGCAGCATAGTTTTTATTTGAAAAATACTTTCGCAAATGGATTAAGATCAACAGAAGGAATTGCCGCAATTACGGGTGGACTGCCGCACTTAATGCATGATCCTTTTATATTTTCTGCTTACCAAACCAATAAATTAGATGCAATTGCTGGTTTATTGAAGAAAAAGGGATATCAAACTGCTTTTTTCCATGGTAGTTTTACGGGAACTATGAATTTTGATGCTTTGGCAAAACAGGAAGGGTATGACCAATATCTGGGTAAAGAAGATTTTGGAAATATGGATTTGGATGATGGGCATTGGGGTATTTGGGATGTTCCTTATTTTGAATATACCGCTAAGCAACTATCTACTTTTAAAGAGCCCTTTTTTACATCTTTATTTTCGCTTACTTCGCATCATCCATATAATGTAGAATCTTGGTTTAGGGACAAATATCCCGATTTGGATATTCATTCTAGAACGGTTTTGTACGCTGATTTAGCTTTAAAACGCTTTTTTGAAATAGCAAAAACAACTGAATGGTATGACAATACAATCTTTTTTATTCTAGGAGATCATACGGGACCAAGAATTTCAAAGCCATACCAAACATCCTTAGGGCAATATAAAATACCTATCATTCTTTTTGATCCAAGTGGAAAAATTAAAGGGGAACATGAAGGCGTAGCCCAACAACTGGACTTATTGCCTACGATAATGGGTAGTTTGAATTACGACTTACCTTATAATGCCTTTGGACAAAATATGTTGGATACAACTCAACAGCAATATGCGTTTATGAGATTGGGGGTATTCCAGATATGTGATGAACAATATCTTTTAAAATTCAATGGAAAAAAATCTATTGGATTGTACGATTACCAAAATGATATCTTATTGAATGATAATTTGATTAAAAATAGACCGCAAATTGTTAAAAGACTAGAAACTGCATTAAAAGCCCGTCTCCAACGTTACAATAATGCTTTGATTGATAATAAATTATCTGCCGAATAGATTTTCTTAGTCAATTGGTGTGAAAATATCTTATGGAAATTATAATATGATAGACATATTATATACTTTTGAAGTTTATGAATTCTAGGTTTTTATATTAACGAAATGATTTATATAATGAAACGATTTTTTTTACTTAGCCTTTTCTCTTTAATTGTAAATTTGTCTTTCGGACAAATTGAGTTTGATATCATCCAAGGAGATGCAACGATCTGTGATTGGTCCAATGCAAAAATTATTATTGATTCTGATGCGGATGAGATTTCTTGGACTCCTACAGATTCTTTGAGTTGTGATACATGTTTTGTTTTTAACGCAAATCCAAGTATGACAACTACATATACTGCTGTTCTTAAGAAAAAGGCAGAAGCAAATGAAGTGATTTCAGTTACGATTACTGTAAAACCCAATGAAGCGCATTTCCCACAAGGGGATACTTTATATGTATGTAAAGGTGATTCTAAATTGTTGACCTTAGCAATGGAAAACACTTCTGGAGATGTGCATTGGACGTCTAGCGAAGGATTGGATTCTACGATTGTCGGAGAGACCATGAGCGATACTTTATTGATGCCACTAGACAATATGATATTTTACGCTTCGGCTGCGAATACGTCGGATTGTGTTGATTCGATTGTGATTCAGGTAGATTCGTTGCCTTTGGATAGAATGATTAAAGTGGTTGAGCCCAAAATGCCACCTTATTGTAAAGGGCAAAAAATTTATATGAAATCTCCAGATTATAATCAAGATAATTTTCCCAATATAGATTTCTTTTGGTCTCCATATGTGAAGCCTGACGATGGAACACCAGATAGTTTATACAATTTGGTGTGGACAGCACATGATGCAAAAGTTT
>CAMZLN010000086.1 GCA_947311465.1 uncultured Saprospiraceae bacterium | reverse complement strand
ATACTCCTTTCTCTTCAGCTTCTTTCAGAATCGAAAGCTTTTCTTCTTTGCTAAATTTCTTTGTTCCTTTTTTTGTGACTTTCATGTCCATATATTACGATTTTTTTTTCGTAATATTGTCTTAGATCTTAGGGGACTGTATCAAGCAATTCAAACTCATTATCACTGTTGATAAAATAGTTTTTTACACGCTCTCTATCGTTTAAATTTGTTTTAAAAGAAGTTGACCATAATTTTTCTCCTATATCCCTAGAAGTCTTATCTACTTGATAACCATTATAATAACTTCCCCAAATATCCGATACCAAAAAAATATCATCACCATAAATTAATGGCTTTCTTGTAAAAAAAATAGTCATTGTATCTGATAATTCCCCAGCAATTGCAGTCCATTTGGAGTTATAATTTTCAAACTGTATCGGATATATAGCTTGAGAAATCAAACTACTGCAGTAAAAAAATACTGTTAAAAAGATTGTAATTCTCATTTTCATAATTATTTTTCTTTTTTCTTTTATAATTTTCAAATTGAATTCAGACGCTTACACGCCTGAATTCTAACTTAATAAAGTCTTTAAAACCAATCTTCTTCAAAAGAAAAGAAGATCTTGGTAAAATCTTAATCAATGATTTAGATTTTTTATTGCGATTTTTTAAAGGAAATCAATATCATTCCAAACCGCAAGTAACTATTACAGGAGGTAATAATGGTTAGTTGTTAATTATAAATGAGTGAGAATATTATGAAAAACAAAAATTTTAAACTTGTATCTATTCTTGGTTTCAGAGAAGAAAGAATATGAGTTTCAGAAATATTTATATAAGTCAGCATAACAGAATGAAAAGCCAATTTTATAGCCACTAAAATACAAAAAAGCTTACGCCAAGGTAACTGAAACTATTAAATCAAACTTTTTTTACCTACTTTTGTGTAAAACTAAATATACTATGAGTTCAGGCCAAAATTGCATACTAGAAACCCAATATCAATTTCCAAATCAAACTGATTTTTACAAAGGAAAAGTTCGTGATGTCTATTCCATTGAAGATCTTTTGGTGATGGTTGCGAGTGATAGAATTTCTGCTTTTGATCACGTTTTACCAAGACCAATTCCCTACAAAGGGCAAGTTTTGAACCAAATTGCAGCTCATTTTTTAAATGCAACTGCCGACATAGTGCCCAATTGGTTGCTTGCCACGCCCGACCCAAATGTATCCGTTGGAAAAAGATGTATTCCTTTCAAAGTAGAAATGGTAGTGAGGGGTTATCTCGTAGGACATGCTTGGCGTGTGTATAAAGCTGGCGGCAGAAAGATATGTGGCGTTTCCTTGCCTGATGGTATGAAAGAAGGGCAAAAATTTCCAAATCCGATAATCACTCCAACCACCAAAGCAGACGAAGGGCATGATGAAGATATATCCCGTGAAGCAATTTTGGCTCAAGGAATTGTTTCAGAGAAAGATTATAAAGCATTAGAAACCTATACTTTACAACTTTTTGAACGTGGAACAGCAATGGCTAAAAAACAAGAACTAATTTTGGTGGATACTAAATATGAGTTTGGAAAACTAGGCGATGACATTATTTTAATTGATGAAATTCATACCCCAGATAGTTCTCGCTTCTTTTATTTAGAAGGCTATGAAGAAAGATTGAAAAATAACGAACCGCAAAAGCAATTGTCCAAAGAATTTGTTAGAGAATGGCTAATGGATCACGGATTTCAAGGACTTGAAGGACAAATGATGCCAGAAATGCCAAATGCTTTTGTAGAAATGGTTTCTGAACGATATATTGAGTTGTTTGAGTTGATTACTGGAAATAAGTTTGTAAAAAACGACAGTGACAATATTTATAAAAGAATAGAAAAGAATATTCTTGATTTTTTAGGACAATAAGATTGTTTTTTCAAAAAAGGTTGTGGGCAAAAAAACAAGGTACAACTAGTAAACTAGCGTACCCTGCATAACCCCAAAAAACCAAATAAAAAGCATCTGTAAATGTAGATGCTTATTGTTTTAAATGTCCGAAAAATTTAATTTACACTGCAATAAATTAATCGAACCTATAACTAAACTATTCTTTTAAAAAAAAGTTTCATTATTTTTTTAAAAAAATATAAGGATTCATAATTTATACATTCGTAGCCATTAATTAATTGAATATTGTTGAGATACAATGACGTATTGAATTTTATCGGACTTACAGAACGAATGATTTTCTAGTATGTTTTGACGAAATGAATTTCATCAGACTTGCAGTGCTGATAAATTTCAAATCAAACACAACTTTGCGTCTTTGCGAGACATTCAATCCATACCGTTGCGCCTTAGCGTCTTACCAAGACATTCCAACCCCACACAACTTTGCGCCTTTGCGTCTTTGCGAGACA
The DNA here is from genome assembly GCA_947311465.1 of uncultured Saprospiraceae bacterium. Classification (GTDB taxonomy): domain Bacteria; phylum Bacteroidota; class Bacteroidia; order Chitinophagales; family Saprospiraceae; genus CAMZLN01. Next base: position 5,902 of record CAMZLN010000086.1, on the reverse strand, counting down.
ATTCAAATCAAACACAACTTTGCGCCTTTGTCTTACGAGACATACAACCCCATATAACTTTGCGCCTTTGCGTCTTAAAATCATTCAACCACCATCTCCCTAAACGTAATCCCCAAAGCCTTTTGAGTATCCATCATTTTTTGCATTTCACCAGGAATAATTAAAACGATTGACTGTCCAGTTTTACCAGCTCTAGCCGTTCGTCCACTCCTATGCGTATAATAACTTAAATCTTCTGGCAATTGATGATGCAATACAAAAGTAAGATTATTCACATCAATACCTCTTGCAGAAACATCCGTAGAAACCAAAACTTGAATACGTTCTTTTCGAAAAGCACGCATTACCTTATCACGTTCCTTTTGTTTCATATCACCCTCTAGCGCACCAATAGAGAAACCTCTATCCCCCAATTGTTTAGCAATTTTATTTGTCCCAGCTTTTGTTCTGCAGAAAATAATGCATCGCTCACCTTGTCTATTTTTGAGAAGCTTTACAATTACATCTAATTTACTCTTAATTGTAGTATTAATAAAATGATGTGAAATATTTTTATTCACCAATGCACTTTTATTTATTTCGACCTTAATAGCATCAGAAGACATGTAGGTCGCAACGATTTGTTGAATTGCATCTGGCATGGTCGCAGAAAACAACCAAGTATTTCTATCCGCTGTATTGTGTTTTAAAATTTTATTCAAATCTTCTTTAAAGCCCATGCTCAACATTTCATCAGCCTCATCAAGTATCAATGTCTTCACATTAGAAATATCAAGTGCTTCACGTTCAATTAAATCCAGCAATCTTCCAGGAGTAGCGACAACAATATGAGTAGGTCTGTTTAATGACTTGATTTGTCGTTCAATCTTCTCCCCTCCATAAACACCTTCGACAAAAATTCTTTGATTAATGTATTTCGTAAATTTAAAGAGTTGTTTTTTAATTTGCTGAACAAGCTCACGTGTCGGAGCAATAATTAAGCCTTGTACCTCCGTCTTAGTGGTATCAATTGTATTTAAAATTGGCAATCCAAAAGCTGCTGTTTTCCCAGTTCCCGTTTGCGCCAATCCAATAAAATCTGTTTTATTTGCTAAGAGTGTAGGTATTACTGCTATCTGAATTTCACTTGGATTTATAATATTGAGTTCTTTCAATCCCTTGATATAAGCATCACTTATTCCTAATTCTGAAAATGTCATAGTTGTCTATTTTGGGACAAAGGTAATTTTAGTTTTGATAATCAAAGGGATTATTAGAGAAATTATGACTTACTTTTTACCAATTCAATCACCGCCTTCCGAATATCATAAGCTTTCTCCCCCATTTTAGGTTTATAAACGCTTTTCAAACCATCAACCCCTTCTTTTAAAAAAGGAATATCATAACCAGATAATAGAAAATCAGTAACTGAGATCAAATATGTATTTCCTTTTTGAATAGGTTTTCCGTTAATGAGCCAATGTTTTTTCACATCATCAAAATCTAGTTTAGATCTTTGCAAATAAGCTCCATTTCCAATTGATTTTGCTCCAAAGTCTAAAGTTTTAATCAACAAGTCTCCCGTCATTTCAACTTGATAAGCACTCCCCCCAAATGGCAACGCTCTGAAGAAATCAATTGGAGTAATATTGCCACTCAATTGATCATCCAACCGAATAGAACCCCCATTCATAAAAGATGCATCTGATGGCTTATCAAAAGCAACTCGCAATGATTCTGCAATAAGTACGCCCAAATTAGTTTGTGTAGATCGTGTAGGAATATCACGCCCATCCAATGGAATTGTCGCATTCATGATTGTTTTATATGGCTCATCTACAATAGTTCTTACTTTATTATCCAATACTGCCTCCCATTTGGTCACCACAGCTTGTACTTTTGGATTAGGTACAATTTTATCATTTATTGGAATCAATGTCGATTTTAAGGTATATTGTTTTGTCTTTTTATCATAAACAAAATCGTGAACATAAACCGTCTTAGCATTTGCATCCGCTTTGGAAATATAGGTATTCCCTACCTTTTCCAACATATTATAATGCTCATGTCCGCCCATAATTAAAGGCACATTAGGAAGCATGGCTGCAATTTTTTTGTCATCTTCAATTTCGACATGTGTAAAACCAATCACCAAATCAGTTCTTTCATTCAAATAATTATATGCTCTTTTTGCTTCTTCATAAATATCATTATAATGAACATAATCCTTTTGATTAGAATTTAATGTTACACTGAAAAACCCAATTTTAATAGCCGTCCCATCATTATCTACTGCATCAATAATATAGGTATCTGGAACAAAAGTTTTGAAACCATTATGTTGAATATGAAATGGGAAATTTTGATCACAAACTCGATGACGACAATTTGAACTTACCCAAGGAAAGGTAGATTGATCCAAACGGTCTTGTACTTCATTTTCTTTGATATCAAACTCATGATTTCCAAAAGTCACCAAATCAAAGTGCATTGCATTCATCGTTTCTACCATTTGTTCACCACGAATTCGTTTTCCATTCAACTTCATGGTACCAATCAACGAAGGATTCAAGAAATCGCCTGCCATAAACATAAAAGTATTCTTATTTTTACTCAAAAGTGATTGATGAATGGTTTCCACCCGAGCTAATCCGCCAGATTTGCCTCCTTCGAGGGGTGAAATTTCATAGACATCATTGAGTTGTAAAAACGTAAAGGAGATTTTTTGATCATCTTGGACTACACTTGATATTTTTTGCGTTGGAGTACAAGAGATTATGCTTATCACAAAACATAGAATCGAAATTTTCAGTAAATTTTTCATTTGTTTTTTTTAATAACTCAAAAAATGCTTTTTATTCTAATGATTATCTTCCTTTATATGGCAAAACTTAAGAAAGCATATCATAATTATCAAATCCTATTCCCCCAGCCTTCTTCTTAGGAAATTGTGTAGAAATAAATATTCTGAATTTAGTTTTTTTATTTTATCCATAATTTGTAGTTTAAAAATAGGAGTTTATCTAGATAGATAAGTGACGTTTTTTAAACTACAAAATAGAGGTAAAAGAATTAGTTAAAAATGTACATTTATTTTTTCACAGTTCCTTAGCTGCATCAATCTTTTTATTTCAATAGCCCCTTAGCCACCCAAAAGTCCTTTAAAACATATTCCCCATCTTGTACCAAGTATTGATTCTTTCGATATCTTTTCACCCCAAAATGGGATGCAATAAAATCAAACTCTTCGTCAGTTAAAGCCGTTATTTCTTCAATATGATTTCTTAAATCTTGCATTAGAATCTTTTATTATCAAATCCTATTTCCCCGACTTCCTCTTCGCTGCATCAATCTTTTTATTCAACTCATCTAAAAGCATTTGCTTTTCCTTAATCTCATTTCGAATTGCTTCAATTTTTCCAGAAGTTTCCTCCTTTATTACATTGATTTGTTCTATAGCCCGTTGTTTTGCTTTATAAATACTCTCTGATGCATCTTTTTCTGCGACAGCAATTTCGTCAAAAATAGCTTTCCGTTTTTCTTCAGATTCTTTTTTATACTTTTCAACTTGATCAGAAGTTTCCTTTCTAATCAATTCGATTTCTTCAGTAGCTTTCGCTCTTGCTTCAGTGATATCCAACTCTGATTTCTCTTTGGCATCCAACTCATTTTTTTGATATTGCTTCAATTTAACTTCCGTCAATTTTTCAGTTTCCGCAATTTCTACCACAGATTTTTCTTTAGCATCTGCTAATTTATTTGCCAATTCTTGCTTAATTCTTTCCATCTCTGCATTGGCTTCTTTTTGAGCATTCAGTGCAGATAAAGCAGCTTCTTTTTTAATATTTGCAGATTTTTTAAGTGCCAATTTAACTTCTTCCGCTATCTTCTGTTTGGTTGTCGCCAGTTCACTTGCCGCTCTATTCTTTTCTTCTGATAGATTTGCCAATATTTCAATTCTTTTTGCTTCCGTGTCTTTCAATATCGCATCTATTTCAGCAGATTCTTTTTGTTTTGCTGCAACGATTCGCTCCGCAGCACTTTGTTCTGCTTCAGCCGCCTTAATTGTAGCATCCTTGATACGATTGGCTTGCATTTCTTTAATCATTGAAATTTCTTTAGCTGCAGCTTCTTTATATCTTGCCACTTCACGTGCGGCATCCTGTTTTGCAGCTTTCACTTCTTTTACTGTTAATGATTTAGCTTCCAATTCAGCATCTTTAGCTGCTTTAATAGAAGAAACTTCTTCATCTTTTGTAGCTTTAATTTTTTCCGTAGCTGTCTTTTTCAACTGTTCTACTTCAGCCAAATAATCTTGCTTTGCTTTTTCTGCCTTTTCCTTTGCCAATGAAACTTCCGCCGCCAATTTTCCCCTTGAAGCTTTCATTTCATCCGCAACCTTTTGTCTCATTGCTACAATTTCAGATTCTGTTTGCTTTTGCACTTCCAGTTCCTTATCTTTTGCAGCCTTTATGGAAGCGGCGAGTTCTTCCTCAATTACTTTTTGAGCCGCAATCGCTTTTTCTTTTGCTTCTTTAATATCATTTTCAATTTTCACCTTCGCTTCGTACGCTTTTTGCTTTGCTTCAGAAATGCGTTGGGCAGATTCCTTATTAATTTCTTCTATTGATTTCCCTGCATTAGCTCTTGCAGCTTTTACTTCTTCTGCACTTAGTTCTCTGGCAGTTTTCACTTCTTCTGCAGCCTTTACTTTTTCCTTAGCAACTGCATCATTTGTAAGCGAAATTTCTTCAGAAGCTTTGCTTTTCGCTTCCGCTACATTTACTGCTATATCCTGCTTTGTTTTAGAAGCATCTTGTTGAAGATTTGCAATTTCAGTTGCCGCAGTTTCTTTTTGTAAAGAAATCATTTCTGCCGCTTTTCTTCTAGCTTCTGCAACTTCAAACGCAATTTTTTCTTTCTCCAAAACTGCATTTTCTTTAATTTGTGCGATTTTTTCAGCTGTTTCTTCTTTCACTTGCAATATTTGTTGTGAAGCAGTTTTTTTCGCATTGACAACATCTTCGGCAGTTTTATTTTTCTCAGTTTCAGCCACCTTTCTTGCTTCCGCAACTATTTTCTGAGTTTCTTCTCTAATTTTCGACAATTCAGTAACAGAAGTTTCTCTAGCTTGTGAAACTTCATCATTATATTCCAATTTAGTCTGTTCCAATTTTTCTTTAATGAGCGCCAATTGTTTGGTCGCATTTTCTCGGGCAACAGCAACTTCCTCTGCAGATTTTAATTTTGCAGCTTGGATTTGCTTTCCTGCTTTTTCTTGAGCCACTTTAATTTCAGATTCAATTTCTGATATTTTATCATCCGCCTTCGCTTTTTTATCAGAAACCAACATCGCAATCTCTTTATCCGACTCCTTAATTATCTGCGATGCCTTCTGTCTTGCTTTTAATACACCTTGAGCGATTTTCGCCTTTTCATTTTCCCCATTTTTTCTCGCTATCGAAATTTCTTCCTGTATTTGAGCTTTTACGGTAACTAATTTCTCTTTTTCTTGAAGTATCTCTTGTCTAATTTGAGTTTTAGTTTCTGCCAACTCCTTTTTAAGATCTTTCAATTCTTGATCATTCAATGAACTGATATTCACTTTTCTTCTCGGTCCGCCTGAATTACTTCCATTTGATTTGCGTCCTTTTTTGACTGACATATCATTATCCAAAACCACATCTTTCACCTTACTTTTATCCAATGCTGTGTAGAAACACTTACCTAACATTTGTAATTCCTTTTGCCTTTTTGCTGTTAATGTAAATTTCCTCATTTTATTACTAACATTATTTTTAATATAAATGGTCGTAATAAAATGAGGAAATTTACATTAACAGCAAAAAGGCAAAAGGAATTACAAATGTTAGGTAAGTGTTTCTACACAGCATTGGATAAAAGTAAGGTGAAAGATGTGGTT
>CAMZLN010000085.1 GCA_947311465.1 uncultured Saprospiraceae bacterium | reverse complement strand
TAAATGATGCTAATCAGCCGAGATTGAAACCAAAATCACGATTAGACAGAGAGAAGGTAATAGGAGTTATTTGATTGGTACAAGATTGTTGTAGTGCGGTGATGAATTATTAAATTGAAACTGCATTAAAATAAAAATAACCTACTAAATTCAGTAGGTTATTTTTATTACTTGTGACTCCGGCAGGAGTCGAACCTGCGACCTTTTGATTCGTAGTCAAATATTCTATCCAGCTGAACTACGGAGCCATTGTCATTTTTAAGCAACTGATTAGTATCAACTACTTATTTCGGATTGCAAAAGTATAATTTTCTTTTCAAAAACGAAACATTTTTATAAAATACTTTTGAAATATTTTGGGGCTTTTGCCAATCGGCTCCCATACCAAGAAAAAAACTCCCCATCTACCAACTGGATTTGACAATGTGGAAAGTGAGATTGAAATGTCTCAATATGCTTTTCTTTGAAAGGGTAGGGCTCTGATGAAAGTAATATTCTGTCTGGATTTGCATCTTTTATCATTTGAATACTGACTTCGGGATACCTTTTCAATCCTTCAAATGCATTTGTCCAACCCATTTTATTAATCATATCGTGGATGAAAGTATCGTTTCCAATTGAGATAAATGGATTTTGCCAAATAAGATAGACCACTTTTTGTAGAATAGCCGTTTTTTTTAGATTTTGAAATTCGTTTTGAATCGTTGAATTTAGATTTCTGGCAGCTTGAGTAGAATTAGTGATTTCTCCGATTCCCTTAATAGAGTTTATCGCATCATTTAGATTGAAAATATCACTGATCCAGACAGGAAATTTTGATGCAAGAAATTCAATTTCTTCTTTTGAATTTTCTTCCTTGTTGGCAATGATCAAATCAGGGTTTAAATCAATAATTTTATCAATTTTTAATTTTTTCGTACCCCCAATCTTTGAAATAGTAGGTACAACATCTTTGGGATGAATACAAAATTTTGTTCTACCCACGATGCAATCTGACAGCCCCAAGTCAATCAGCAATTCTGTTTGACTTGGTACTGTAGAAATGATCCTTTTTGGAAAGTTTTCTATCTGGACTTTCCGTTTCATTTGATCTATAAAAATCACTTTTTATCTTCAAATTTAATACTCCACATTCCACGCAAATCACCTACCTTAAAACCAATTGCTTTATCTTTTGGATAGTGCTCTGCAATCAAACTTTTTGTATCATCCGAGATGTCTCCATGACAAACCATACAAGGTGCTTTTAGTGTAATCGGGGCAAAAAATGTATTCGAATGTGGACCTGATTTCATAATGATAGGCTTAACTTTTTTCCCCATTTCAATATCTGATTTGAATTGATGAAGTAGGTTGAATTCTTCGGTATTGGCTTTGTTGCTAGGGTTTCTAAGCTTTAATGCTGTTCTTTTTATGGTTACATTGTATGCTTTTGAAAGACTATCCGTAATAGGCATAGCTTCTAAGTTACAATATTTCAAAGCATTGGAAACTCCGCCTTCTTTCATAGCTTTCATCAATTTTCCACTCATGGATTTGAAACTTGCTTGAGCTATACTTTTGCCTTTAGCTATCAATGCTGCATTATAGACAGTATCAGATTTTTCTTTTGCAGGAGTTTGCTTTTCGGATTGATTTTGATTTTGACAAGTAAATAATAATAAACTTAAAAAGGCAATTGATATTATGGTAGATTTCATATTCGATATTTTGATAAAAAAAAAGATTCGACACAAAAGTATCGAATCTAATTATAATTTTATGTGATATTATTCACTTAAGTAGCTTAATATTTTAAAATCAACTCATCTATGCAAATGTAGTAGGACAAACAAATTCAGTCAATGGAGCCTTTGCTTCTTGCAATGCTTTGAATCCACCTCTTACATCTGTTACATTCTTTACCCCATTTGCTCTGAAAATTGATGCAGCAACTAAAGAACGATATCCACTTGCACAGTGTAAAACGTATGATTTGTTTGCGTCAATTTGGGCAAAATCCTTATTGATATTGTCTAATGGGAAATTTTCAACTCCTTTTACATGTTCTGATCTATATTGCTTATCAGTTCTTACATCAACTGGAGCTTCCATTTTTCCTAAGTTTGCAACAAATTCTTCTGCGGATACAGAGCCAATCTTATCCACATCATTTCCTGCAGCAACCCAAGCAGCAAGTCCACCTTTTAGGTATCCTAAAGAACCATCATATCCTACTCTTGATAATCTAGTAACTGATTCTTTTTCTCTTCCTTCGTCTGTTACTAAAATGATTTTTTGCTGAATGTTCGTAATCAATGCTCCAACCCATGGGGCAAAACTACCATCTAACCCAATCCACCAAGCACCAGGAACAGTTCCTTCATTGGTATAAGCTTCTTTTGAACGAGTATCTAAAACCAAAATATCACTTTGTTCACTCATTTCTTTAAAAGTAGCAACATCCAATGCGGTTGTACCTCTTTCCAATACAGTATCAATACTTGTATTAATACTTTTGTTCATTTTTACATTATTCGGAAAATATTGTGGCGGAGCACTCAATCCTGTCGTAACTTCCTTGATAAATTCTTCCTTAGTCATATCTGCTCTCAACGCATAATTTGTTTTCTTTTGATTTCCTAAAGTATCAAAAGTTTCAGAACTCATATTTTTTCCACAAGCTGATCCTGCTCCATGATTTGGATAAACCAAAATATCATCAGGAAGCGGCATTATTTTATTTCTTAATGAATCAAATAGGTGTCCAGCAAGATCGGCTTCCGTGATTTCTCCAGATTTTGTTGCCAAATCAGGTCTTCCAACATCACCAATAAATAAACAATCTCCAGTACAAACATAAGGCGTATTTCCTTCTTCATCTGTTAATAGATAGGAAGATGATTCCATCGTATGACCAGGAGTATGTAATAAAGTGATTTTTGCACCACCTACATTAAATACTTCACCATCTGTTCCATTATAAATTTCATATTCTGTCACTGCATTAGGACCAAAAACAATTGTAGCTCCTGTTTTCTTAGCCAAATCAAGTTGTCCAGAAACAAAATCTGCATGAAAATGAGTAAGAAAGATATATTTAATCTTTGCTCCATCTGCCTTTGCCATCTCAATGTATGGTTCAGTTTCTCTCAATGGATCAATAATGGCAGCTTCGCCATTCGATTCGATGTAATAAGCCATTTCGGCAAGACATCCAGTAAATAGTTGTTCAACTTTCATATTAGTATAATATTAATAGGTTTTAAAAAAACACTTTCGGAAAAGTGCTCACCAAATATAACGCTAATATTTGGTTTATTGTTGAAATTATCAAAGGAATTATTCGATAATAGCGATATTTTTATATAAATTG
>CAMZLN010000084.1 GCA_947311465.1 uncultured Saprospiraceae bacterium | reverse complement strand
GAAATATTGGATATATTAACGGTTGAAACATCTCGGTTTCTAGCGATAAAATCAGATTTTGGTGCTCCTAAAAATACTTCTTTTAATTTTGATTGCTTAGTGCTTGAAAGCATCATATTATCTAATACCAACCACTGATAGTAGGAAGTAATAAAAGGAATTGCACCATATTTACCTGAATTACCCCATCGTCTTTTTTGACTGGAGAGAACATTGAGTGCGGTTTCCAATGAATTTATATCAATATCATATTCTTTGTTAGCATCCTTTGAATAAACATACTCCAATGATTCGGTCAAAGTAGATTTATCTTTTAAAAATGACATTGTCATAGAAAAGGGAATTACTCCCAAGCCTACTATCATTGTAAAAACCAACTTCCAGTTTTCGAAATGCGCTGATAAATAATTAATATCTTCTTTCAATTGCATCATTTGCATTACAAATATCAAAAGTGGAGTCATCATCAAAAATCCTGTTCCAAAAAACAAAATAACAAGCACTGAAAGTGGAAGATATGGCATAAATACAAAAAAGAAATACAGGATATACACAAAACCTACGGTGCGACATAGAAATACAAAGAGTCGGTAAAAAGGCTTATCTATATTTGGAAGTACGAGAAAAACACCATTTGAAAATGCGATAATGTAAAACCATATATTTGAAAAATTGCCAAAGACACCTAAATTTTGATTTAATGCCAATCCAATTAATGGAAAAATGACAGCAACTAATACACGGATAAAACTATTTTCCAAAGGGTCAAATTCTTCCTTGTTGAGAATATATCTATAAATCACTTGGGCAATGAAAAATAAAAATGAAACACCTGCAACAACCATAATCAAGGACAATAACATCTGAAATATTTTGGAATAGCCATGCCCAAATAAACTCGGAAGTATCAATGATCCAAGATACAATCCCGCTGGAATCAACAAAGCCTTGATAAGTGGTGGCAGTCCTCCTTTATTTCTATCTTTAGGAGTCAAATAAATCACAAGGATCAACAATGCATGCATCATTGTAGGCATCAGAAATGTATAGCCGTATAGCTCAAGATTGGCAGGTATCATCCAATTTGGAATTTCCCACGGAATAATTTCTCGAATATGTTCTACATACCAAAACACAAAAGAAATATTGACCAATAGGTTGATAATTCCATAGTAAATGGGGATGGATTGCCCATCTTTTATCAATTTAATTGCATACAATGATTGAGATAAAATAAGGACTATTATTGCAACCGAAAATCCCAACCAATATATTTTAGTCTCATCAGAAAGCAACGATTTAATGATTTGATATTCACTTAAAAACAAAAATGCCATTATCATTAATGGAAATACTACAATTGCAAATATCCATTTAGGATTCAGAAGAGTTTTCATAAACTGGTAGTTTGTATTTGTTTAAAAATAAATAGATTAAGACTAATGTGGTCAAGTAAATCATTCCCCCTTCCAAAAGATGAATTTGTTTTCCGTGTAGAAAAGGAAAAGGTGTCTTTTGCAAGAAAATAGCGATGACTATTCGTGAAAAATTGACAAGAAGGGTAATGATATAACTTAGAAAAAATGCAAAAATAATGGATGAGAGTTTTTGCCACCATTTTTCGAAAATTTGCATAAACATAAAGCCCGAAAGGACAAATGACATCATCCAAAAATTGAAACCCGCACACCCTTTATCGATGGTAATATTTAAATTTTGAAAAAAATATCCCATTTCTAAGCTATACACCGCTTTTTCACCAATAAAAAGTGATATAAAATAACTCAAAGGAGATAAAAGCACCTGCATATCATCATTATCAGCATGTTTTACTAATAATTTAAATATTATAAATAGACCAAAAATAATTCCGTGATAAACTAAATTCTTTTTCATAAAAAAGTACTTTGAATTACAAAGTTACTTTATTAACCAATAGAAAGCAATTTATATTGCATTGCAGAGCGAAGAATATTCCAATTGGAGTTTTAACGAAGAAGAAGATTTTTTCAGGACGACACAGTTCTAAATTTAAAATCAACCCTTCCCATTCAACCACTCTTCCCTCAACATTTTAGCATCAATCCCACTTCCATCATGCTTCCATCCAGGAGCCATAAAAAAATACCCTAATCGTTTCAAAATCGTAGTGCGACTAGTAAATACATCTCGAAACATTGCTATCCATTCTAAGAAGGCAACTTTGATTGGATTGTGTGTATCAATATTTGTTACTAAACCATATTTTACTTTTTCTTCCGCTAATTCTGGTTGAAAAGTACCAAATATACGATCCCAAATCACTAAAATTCCTGCATGATTTCTATCCAAATAGATAGGATTACTTCCATGATGAACTCTATGATGTGAAGGCGTATTCATTATATACTCAAACCAGTGTGGCATTTTTACAATCAATTCTGTATGAATCCAATATTGATATAATAAGCTTATACCCATTTGAAATATTATCATATTCGGGTGAAAACCCAATAATGGAAGCCACAACCAAAAAATGAAGGAAAAGAATCCACCCGTCCATGTCTGTCGCAATGCAGTACTAAGATTATAATGTGTCGATGAGTGATGCACTACATGTGATGCCCAAAAGAAGCGAATTTCATGCGATTTACGATGAAACCAATAGTAAGAAAAGTCTTCTAAAAAGAAAATTAATACAAAACTCCACCAAGTTACGGGAATGGTGAAAAATCTTAAATGGTCATAAACGTAAAAGAATATTCCAAAAACCAATATCTTGCTGACTAAATCAATGGCTACATTACCTAGCCCCATAGAAATCGAAGTGATAAAGTCCTTTGTAGTATAAGTTTTATGATTGATTTTCATTGAAACTAGAAACTCTATCAACATCGTCAATATGAAAAAGGGAATTGCATAATGTATGATATTTGGAAATTCCATTTTTTAGTTATCTGTTAAGAAGTTATAGAAGTTAAAAAGTTAAGAAGTTATAGAAGTTAAGAAGTTATCAGTTATGAAGTTAAAAAGTTATCAGTTAAAAAAGGTGATCAGTTATGGGTTAAAAAATAGCAATCATCAAATCTACGGAATATATCAGAACAGCATTCATTCATTCATTCATTCAATAATTCAATAATTCATTCAATAATTAAATTTAAAAGAACTCAAAAGCCTCAATATCCACCAAGTTAAACGTACAAAGCGCAATGGTAGCTACATCCGTTTCCGCATAACCTGCATTATCATACCAAGCGCCATACAATTTGGAATGGATTTCTTGTAGCGGGGGCCATTTGTATTTCTGTCCTCCTTTTGCTGGAATTTTACAAAACCATGTTGCTTCCTGCATCAGACAGTATTGTTCCGATTGTTCTAAATAATGAGATATTCCTTTTCTATGAAATTCAGAACTCACAATCCCACGCTGTAAATTCATATTATAGGTGGTAATGTAATCCGCTTTTTTGATAACATTGGCAAAAGCTTCTAACGCTTCTTTCAAATCAACTCCATTTTCCAATTGCTCTAAAGTCAACTTACTCGCTTTCAATGTTGTTTCTTCTACTTTGAACCCAACAGGTTTGATAATATCGTTTCGAGATTCTATCAACTCTCGATCTTCATTGTACAATAACCATGATAGATGAATCATTCTTGGCCAATTGAAAGGATCATTGGGAGCTGCTTTGTAACTTTTGGGCTTTCCGTTTGCGGAGGTATCGAAAAATAAATACATTTATTGTGATTAGGAATTAAGAATTAGGAATGTAGCTTAAAACTCACAGTCCCTTGACTATTTTTAACTAAAATGTGAATGTATCTCAAAAAGGAAAAATTCATTTCTAAAATTCATTCACAAAATTAATATTTGTACTCAAATAGTTGGCATTAACAATTAACAATTTACAATTAACAATTACATAGTTGGCATTAACAATTAACAATTAACAATTAACAATTAACAACCTCTTCTTCATAGGTCTCAATCGGTGGACAAGTACATATTAAATGTCTATCTCCCCAAGCATTGTTAACTCTTGCAACAGGAGCCCAATATTTTATGGTATCTCTTAAATATTGTACTGGATAAGCTGCTTTTTTACGAGAATACGGATAATTCCATGTATCACAAGCTACTACTTGATTGGTGTGTGGGGCATTGTGCAATACATTATTTTCTGGAACAAATTGACCTGTTTCTACTTCTCTTATTTCATTTCTAATTTGTAATAATGCATCACAAAACCGATCCATTTCTGCCTTGCTTTCACTTTCTGTAGGCTCAATCATAATCGTTCCTGCTACTGGAAATGAAAGGGTAGGGGCATGAAATCCATAATCTATCAATCGTTTGGCTACATCTTCTGCTGTTACATATTGCTTGAAACTTCTCAAATCCAAGATGAATTCATGTGCGCAATGCCCATGTGTGCCTGCATACAATACGTCATACGCCTTTTCCAACCGTGCTTTCATGTAATTGGCATTCAGTATTGCAATTTTTGTAGCACTCGTCAATCCTCGTTTTCCTAAAAGTCGAATATACCCATAAGAAACTAAAGTAATATTGGCACTTCCAAAGGCAGCTGACGACACAGAATGAATGGCTTTATTATTATTTTCACTGTAAATGTGTCCTGGTAAATAAGGTTTCAATTTATCGTTCACACAGATTGGACCTACACCTGGACCACCACCACCGTGCGGAATAGCAAATGTTTTATGCAAATTCAAATGGCAAACATCTGCATGAATTGTACCTGGATTGGTCAATCCTACTTGGGCATTCATGTTCGCCCCATCCATATAAACCAATCCGCCATTGCTGTGAATCGTATCTGTCATGTCCATGATTTCACTTTCAAAAACGCCATGTGTTGAAGGATAAGTGACCATTAATGAATGAAGATTATCTTTATGTAATTCTGCTTTTTCTTTTAAATCATTTAAATCAATATTTCCATGATCATCGCATTTGACGACTATCACTTTTAATCCGTTCATGACCGCACTTGCAGGATTGGTTCCATGCGCAGAAGAAGGAATCAATGAAATATTTCTATGTCCTTCATTTCTGTCTATATGGTATGCCGAAATCACTTTTAATCCAGCGAACTCTCCTTGTGCACCAGAATTGGGTTGTAATGTACAAGCCGTGAATCCAGTAATTTCACAAAGATATTTTTCTAATTGTTTAAATATTTTCAAATACCCTTTGACTTGATTTTTAGGAACAAAAGGATGAATATTCGAAAATTCAGGCCATGTTACTGGGAGCAATTCTGTAGCGGCATTCAATTTCATAGTACATGATCCTAATGAAATCATTGAATGCACCAAAGAAATATCTTTATTCTCCAAGGACTTGATGTAGCGCATCATCTCTGTTTCTGTTCGATAGCTATTGAAAACAGGATGTGTGAAATAGTCAGATTTTCTTTGACAATTTGTTGGAATTTTATTTTGAATCCCATTCATATTCCAATTGCTTACTTTCTTATGATTTGCTTTGGCAAAAACCTTAATCAGATTTTTTATATCTTGATGGGTTGTTGGCTCATCAATACTAATTGAAACGGTCTTGTCGCCATAAAAAAGATTGATTTCTTTGTTGACTGCACGTTTCTTAATTTTCCCTAAAATATCACTTGGAAGTGAAATAGTTATGGTGTCAAAAAAAGTTTTATTGGTAATTGTATAGCCTAATTTTTTCAAATGGTTGGCTAATGTTTTTGTTTGTGTATGAATTTTTGACGCTATCTGCTTTACTCCATCCGCTCCATGATATACAGCATACATTCCAGCCATAATCGCAAGTAATGCTTGGGCGGTACATATATTGGAAGTAGCTTTTTCTCTTTTGATGTGTTGTTCTCTAGTTTGAAGTGCCATTCTCAACGCTTCGTTGCCATGTACATCTTTTGAAATACCAATAATCCTACCTGGCATTTGTCTTTTAAATGATTCTGTAGTTGCAAAATAGGCAGCGTGTGGACCACCAAATCCCATTGGTACGCCAAAACGTTGTGTGTTTCCTACAACAGCATCTGCTCCCCATTCTCCAGGCGGAGTTAAAATTGCTAAACTCATTATATCGGCAGCAACAGTGACATATACCTTATGCGCTTTTGCATTGTCCACAAAATCTTTATAGTCATCTATAGTTCCATCCATAGAAGGATATTGAAGCAAAGCTCCAAATGATTTGTCGTTGAATTTATATTTTTTCCAATCGCCTTGGACGATTTCAATCCCAATGGCTTCTGCACGAGTTTTTAATACTTCGATAGTTTGCGGAAAAACACCATTTTCTACAAAAAACTCATTGTGCTCATTGGTTTTATTTCGTTTATTTTTTAAATGAAAAAACATTGCCATTGCTTCTGCAGCAGCGGTTCCTTCATCCAAAAGCGATGCATTGGCAATCGGCATTCCTGTCAAATCACTTACCGCAGTTTGGAAATTCAAAAGCGCTTCTAAACGGCCTTGAGAAATTTCTGCTTGATAAGGGGTGTATTGCGTGTACCAACCTGGATTGGAAAAGATATTCCTTAAAATGACAGATGGAGTTATCGTACCATAATACCCTTGACCTATATAAGATTTAAAAACTTTATTTTTATGCGCATACTTCCTTATTTTAGCTAAATATTCTTCTTCTGTTAATGCTACAGGAAGATTCATCGGGGATTGTAATCGAATATTGGTTGGTATTGTTTCATCAATCAATTGATCTAGATTTTTGACACCAATTGTCTGTATCATTGCATCAATATCACTCGTGGAAATCCCAAGATGTCTAAGTGCAAAGTGGTCGTATGTATAGTTTGTCATCGTAACTCCTTTAGTCGTGGTAAAAAGATGATTTTTCATTGAAAATCATACAACAAAAATACTGAAAAGGATTTTAATAATTTAATTTCGACTTAAAAAAAAGGATTGTTAATTGATATTATTTTTTATGTAATATATGTAGAGAAAGTTGCTTTTACTTTGCTACATTAAACGGGAAAGTGACAAAGCTGCGGTACTATCCAATCCTGCCTACCAAATGGTATGGATTCTCACATTTCGTCACACTCAAATTTTTTATATACTGAACTACATATTACCTCATTGTTGATTTTTGTTGTTACTATAATTTTGTTATTTGATAAATCTTTTCCTGAAAAAGTCACTTTGTTTTTGAAAATTTCTCTTTCACTGTGCAAAAATAAAGTTATATCATTTTCCGTAATATGGAAAGAAAAGCGAATAGGAAAGGAATAATTATTTTGAATTCTAAGATCTTTATATCCAAAAACGACAGTTGCATCGGAACCCAATGGGGTATAACGGGTATTTTCATCATATAAGTCCTTTGAGTGGTTGTGCCTTTCCAATATTTTTAAATTTGCTTCCAGACTTAAGTGATACATCAGTCCAGATATTTGACATAAGCCTCCACCCGTTGATTTTGAAAGTACATCATTGATTATAGTTCTTCCTTCTTTGAAACCATTTTTCTTACTTGGATTTTTAATGATTTTCCAGAAAGAAAATATTTCATTGGGACGAATCAATATAGGCTCAATTGACGAAATTGCTAATTTTAGGTTATGAACCTTAGCTTCAAACCCTAAATTCCTTTTGATGATTTGAGTTTTTTGGATAGCGTATTTTAAATCCATTTCGGATGATTTTGCAAATTTGGTTTGCTTTTTCAAATCTAAAAGATATCTTTTACAAAGATGTAAGCATCGTTTTATATTTTTTGGAATTAGTTTTTTAATCATTTTTTTTGCAAAATAAAAATTAAATGAGAACTATATTCTTTGACAAACGAATTGGAAAGTGTAGAATCCAATTTTGTAAAATAAGGTCGTATCCCTTTAGGAATTCTATGAATTGGAAAAAATGCAATACCATGAAAATCAACTATATTCCAATTGTTTTGACAAATGGATTGTATCATTTTATAAGTTGCTTGGTTTGCCCCATGCCATCCATCCGTAGTGTACTTCGTGAATTTCCTCCTTTTCTGAGATGGAATGTCAAAAATAAAAAGTCCATTTTTTTTTAAAATCCGATGTGCTTCACTTATTATTTGAGTAACTTTATTCATATCCAAGTGCATGAAAACATGGAAAGAATAAATATTATCGAATCTCTCATGCTCAAAATCTAAATGCTCCGCATCACATACAGCAATGTCTTTATTGGGATATTTACGTTGTGAAACCTTTATCATTTCAGAACTGATATCTCTTCCGAAATTTGCATATTCTAAAAATCGCCCTGTTCCACAGCCTAAATCTAAATTATCCTGGTTTAGATTCGTTAGTATATATCTTTCTAAGATTTTCTTTTCTTGTGAATGAACATATTTTCCGTAAGAATTTGAAAATCTATCCTCATCATATTTGTTCGCTAGCTGATTGTAGTATTTGGTTATTTCGTTTTTCACAAGTGGAAAATTGTTTTATAGGAGGATGATTTTTTTGGTAATTGCACCCAAATCCCCCTTAACCATCAAAAAATACACCCCTCTACCCAATGATCCTGTATCAACAACCCATTGATTAACGCCAACTGATATTTGTCGAATATCTTTATGAACCGAAATCCCAGAGGCGTTAACAATTTGTATTTCAACTTCAATACTTTCATTGGATTTAATGTGGATATTTAAATCTTGGTGGTCAACTAATAGTTGTGGGTAAATAGAAATATTCTCAAAAGGGGAAATGTTATTAATGGATGTCTCCAAAGAAGTCCTAAACGTTGCCACTTCCGAAAATTCATTGCAAAAATTGTAATTATTATAGGCATAGACTTTCCAATAATACTTTTTTTCTTTTTTGAGCTGATCTATGATTATATTGGATTCTGTGGTTGTGATTTTCTTTGCTAGATTGCTAAATGACTTGTATTTGCTCACGTAGATGATATAATGTGTTGCATTTTCAACGGGCTCCCATTCAACAAATATATTTTTATAAGGAACAATCTCTTCTTCAATAGGTTGGATAGGTGTGGATGTGGTTGTTATGGATTGACTGCCGTTTTCAAGACTATAATATCCTTTGGTATCAATGATATTGGCACGCATAGCGGCAATTTGCTCTGGCGTAAAACGATAGGAACAATCATCGGATGCATAAGACATAATGAGCGTTGCATCAGAGTAAAATTGAACACCATCGGGATCTTTTTGACTCCGAGTTGATTTTAAATTTTCATCACATGACCATCTGTAATTTAGATAATCTGGTTTTGTATCACAAAATCCATCTGCTGCAATATGACAATTGGATCCATCTATTTTTTCAACATAAGAAGTATCAATTATAAGTGTATCATTTTCAAAAAACTCATTTTTAAAATCGGTGTAATTGTACAAAACTATCTCTGGTGCAGTTTCATCATAGTCGGGCTTGATACTATTGTCCCAACTTACTCCACCTTCCCAACCTAAAAAAGGGTGGGGTAGGGAACAAAAATGTCCTATTTCATGTGACCATGTATGATCGGTTGGACTCAAACAATTGATTGCCATAGCAACACCTCCATAGGGCAGACTATAGCCGCAATTACCAGCTGGATCATCTAAAATGTAGCAGTTAATACTACCTTCTACATTGTTTTCTAGCATCATAATACCTCCTGTCCGAATAGAATCATGTTTAAACAAGCTGCTATTATCGATATAATCTATCTCTCCTTTGATATAAAAAGATATGTTTGCGTCTGCAAAATCTCCATTTAATGTACAAAGGGCTTTGTTTAATCTCAATACTGAAAAATATCCCGATCCATTGTCTGTCCCCAAAATATGTATAGTGATAGGTACATAGATGGTTTCTTCAAATCTTTTGCTAAATTGATTGGGATTTTGTTGATAATTTTTCAACCATTCTGATTTTTCTGGTTTTGTTCCACAGTACTGTTTTTGAGTAGTCTGAGCATCTATAGAATGAAAGAAAAATAATAAACCAAGTGAAGCGAAGATTTTTAGAATATTCATATAATTTTATTTTATAATGATTTTTTCAACAAAAGTTTCCTTTTCTGTTTTTAAAGAAAGAAAATATAATCCCGAATTTAAGGTTTGTGTGGAAATAATAAAATCTTTTTGCAAATTATTTTTATACGCTTGGCTAAAAATGGATTTTCCTGTTATATCTACTATCTGAATAAAAAAATCACCATTGATAGCATTATTTGTTTGAATGCGGATAGGTTGATGATTTGAAATCAAATTGGGATAAACCGAAATTTTTGATTGATTTTGAACGTCTTCGTTTGCAACTACTAAACTGGTTACAAACTGCTGCGCATCGGTGTATTCATTACAAAATGAGAATTTACTCCAAGAATATATTTTCCAATAATAGCGCTTATTTTTCTTTAGTTTAGGGATTCTAATGAAATTTTCATCGGTCTCACCTTGTAAAACTAAATTACTGATACTTTTATATTTAATTAAAAATACTATGTAAGTAAATATAAAAGTTTAAGAATTTAGGTTTTCAGGGTGGGGGGGATGGGAGTTTGTTT
>CAMZLN010000083.1 GCA_947311465.1 uncultured Saprospiraceae bacterium | reverse complement strand
CCCGTTACTTTTTTAGTCACTTCAACTGGAACTTCGACGATTTTTTCTACTTCGTTAACGTAGAAGTTCCTGTCGAAGTGATTAAAGAAGTCATCAAGGAAATCGAAGTCATTAACGAAGTAGAAAAAATCGTCGAAGTTCCAGTTGAAGTGACTAAAAAAGTAACGGGTTCAACACAAACGTATGAATCCAAAATTTCACTTTTAGAAAATCAAATTGCAGAAATGGAAATTGAACTAAAAGGATTTAAAACTAAGACAAAAAACAGAGGTATCAAAATTGCAAAACAAGCTCAAAAACGTGATAATTTAAAACGAATCGAAGGAATTGGTCCTAAAATAGAACAACTTCTTTTTGATGAAAATATATTTACTTGGAGAGAATTATCTAAAACAGATGTTTCTGTAATTCAGGAAATATTGGATAAAGCAGGTCCAAGATACCGAATACACAAACCTGGTACATGGCCACAACAAGCTCTTTTAGCTGCAAATGGCCAATGGGATAAACTAGATATTCTTCAAGATCAATTAAATGGCGGAAAATAATTTTTTAAACACTTAAACCTTATACAATGAAATATTCTAAACAAAGAGTAATCAACAAAGCAATACCAGACAACAACCCAAGTGGTTTGTCTGATGTAATTAATTTTCATAGAAATCTTACAGTAAAGAACGTGAACCTTTCTGTAAATATTAATCATCCTTTTAATGGTGATGTAAGTATTAATCTTAAAGGTCCTAATGGAAAAACAGTAAATGTACTAAATCCAACTAGAAAAGGAGGAAAAAATCTTAAAACATCTTTTACCGTTGAAGACTTTAATGGGATCAAATCAAAAGGAAAGTGGACAATCCAAGTTATAGACTCGGGTGCTAGAGATAGCGGTACACTTATCGATTGGACTTTAGACTTTGAATTGGCAAATGCTAAAAAAAGTGAGATATTTATCGTTGATGAAAAGGATTTGGTAAGTTCTCAAATTTGTCATCAAGGAGGTACAATTACTGACTTAACAGCACATGTTGAGATTGACCATGGTTATGTTGGTGATTTAATTTTAAATCTTACATCTCCTTCTGGAACTACTGTAGTTATCAGAGATAAAGTTGGTGGAAACAAAAAAGGAATTAGCCAATCTTATAATAAATCAGTTTTAGCTAAATTTATTGGTGAAAAATCTATTGGAAAATGGACAATGACAGTAAATGATACAATGCCAAGAGATAACGGCGTTTTAGTAGCGTGGAAATTAAATATGGTCACAAGTGTTGCTTCTACTCCAGTTGCATCTGCATCAAAAAAAGGTCATAAGGATGATTTGACTAAGATTGAAGGTATTGGACCAAAAATTAATGGCTTGTTAAATGATGGTGGAATTTTTACGTTTGCAGGACTTGCAAATACTAAAGTGGAAAGATTACAAGAGATCTTAGACAAAGCGGGTAACAGATATAGAGTGCATAATCCAGGATCTTGGCCTACTCAATCAAATCTTGCAGCGAATGGTAAATGGGATGAGTTGAATAAATTACAAGACGAATTAGATGGTGGTAAGTAATATCATCTATTAATAAAACTCAAGTGGCTGTTTCAAAGTTGAAACAGCCACTTTTTTTGTGCTTTTTATTCTTCTACATTTATCTTGGAGATATTTTCATATTAAATTGTGCTTGAATAATCATTTTATCCATATTCAACAAACTTAACATTTCATGTGGTGAAATTTTCTTTTTATTAAACCCAACCACATATATATTACTGGATGGAGCAATTTTCTTAATTACCTTTAAATTGTACTTTCGATACTTCGCAACCAACTCAGTAACTTCGACATTTGAATCTAAATCTACCAAAATTTGATCTGAAATTGCATGCTCAGGCATGGTTTGATTGCCTTCTATTTTCCAACCTGGTCTTTTTTCTATTTCTTCAATTGTTTCTCGCAAAGACTCTAAAAAGGGATCAGTTTCTTCTCGCCAAGTTGTAGATTTTGGCGCTTTACCTCCATAGTAGATAATGGTATTACTTGCCCAATCTGGAATTCTACTTTTATACTGTTCTGGAAATCTACTGAAATCTTCTTTACCACAGCGTTCCATTATGTCATTAATCTCTTTTTGTGAAATCTTCATGGCATGGACTCCCATTTTCTCAGAAAACTGCTCTCCTTCATAATAAACCGTTCCATCTGAAAGAAATGTCATCGTATAGATAGGGCATCTTCCATGACAAGCTCCTTTTTTGAATTCTAAAACTTTTGATGGACGACCGGAAGGCTGTGGCTGCTCTTTGGGGACAACTTGCGCTTCTTTTTCTACTAGCTTTTTCGTTTCTTTCGCTTTTTTATGCGATTTGCAAGATACAAAAAGGGAAATGGTTAAGATACTTAGAACAATGATGTATTTCATTTTTTCATATTTTTTGAATAATCAAACCTCCACAAGATATTACTTTTATTGGAATAATTTCTTGTTTGTTTAAAAACGTAAGAAAACAGATTGATATTATTAACTCATGAGATATATCTTTTTCTTGGAGCAATTCCTAATTCCCTTTTCAAATAGCCATAAATCTACTAAAATGAGATATATCTTTTTCTTGGAGCAATTCGTAATTCCTAATTCCTAATTCCCAATTCCTAATTCCCAATTCCTCAAGCAATCTCTCCTCCACAACTACTCCCCGCTCCCGCAGTACACCCATAACAATGTTGATTCAAAACCACATTCCTATTTTTAAGTTGCTCGATATCAAAATTAGATAAATGATTCGATTTAGAATCTACTTTCAACTCCAACATCTGATTAAAATCACAATCATATAGATGCCCATCCCATGAAACTGAAATGGTATTTCGACACATCAAATTTTTAACTGTCGCAGGATTAAATGCATTGACCAATTGCTCCATGTACTCCTCATAATTCCCAGATTCCAAAAGAAAATCTAAAAAACGTGCAATAGGTAAATTAGTGATGGCAATCAAACTATTAAAAATAACATCAAAGTTGTCTTTTAATTTTGCTTTAAACTGGGGCTCCAATACTTCTTGGGTCGCAGGCATCAAAGCTCCACTTGGATTATAAACCAAATCTAAAACAAGACCTGAATCTGGAACACCATACCCAACAGCATTCAACATTTGCAACCCCTTGATAGATGCTTCAAAAACACCATCTCCTCTTTGCTTATCAGTTCGCTTTTTTGAAAAATAAGGTAAGGATGAAACAACATGTACATTATGCTTCGCAAAAAACTCGGGCAAATCATTAAACTTTTTATTTGCTGTAATAATAGTCAAATTACATCTGTTAATGATGCGCTTCCCTAAAACACTACAAGACTCAACAAACCATTTGAAATGGGGATTCAACTCTGGGGCACCACCTGTTATATCTATCGTATGAATTGTTTCAATTGATTTGATAATCTCTAAACATCGTTCTAATGTCTCTCGATTCATATTCTCTTCCTTGCGATCAGGTCCTGCATCCACATGACAATGCGTACATACTTGATTACACAACTTTCCAATATTTATCTGAAAAATCTCCAAATCTGTAGTCACCAATTCTTCAAAGCCTGCCAACTTAATCTTGTCTTGAAACCTTGGAAATTGTGCATCAGCCAATTCCTTTCCATTCAGCACATTTAATTGCACCATGGAGTTTGAAAGATCACTTCCTCGCTTTTTTAATGATTTTATCTTCATCTTCTTTTCCACTTAAAATATCCTATTAATTCTTCCTATTGTCCTGAAGACCTATTGTCTTGAAGTCCTGAAGTCTTGAAGTCCTGAAGTCTTGAAGTCATGAAGTCATAATGTCTTAAAGAACTGAATTCAAAAAGAAATAAAGACAAAAAGACTAAAAAACATTAAATAGGGGGGGGGTGGGGGGCGGGGGTGGTGGGT
>CAMZLN010000082.1 GCA_947311465.1 uncultured Saprospiraceae bacterium | reverse complement strand
GGTGTGAGTTTGATGTCTGTTGATTTTGGTGATATTGATATTACTACCGTTGCAAACCCAGAAGGAACTGGAGCTACGTATTCTCCAAGTTTTTTCCACTTAGGTTTGGGCTTTGCTCATACGTTTGATAATAAAGTTTCAGTGGGTGTTCTTTTGAGAGCAGTGTCTGAATCTACTGCGAATGTAAAAGCTTCGGGTTTTGCAATTGATGCAGGTGTGCAATATTTTGCAGGAGATATGGATGAATTTAAATTTGGTATTGCTCTTAGAAATGTGGGGTCTCCGATGAAATTTGAAGGAGAAGGATTGGGAGAAAAATTACCAAATCCAGATGGTAGACTTCCGTATAATCTTTTATGGTCAAAAAAAGCATCTAGATTTGAAATGCCTTCAGTGTTAAATATTGGAGCATCTTATGATTTTCTTCCTACTGCTGATATGCGTATAACCGTACTGGGGAATTTTACTTCAAATGCTTTTTCACGTGACGATATTGGTGGTGGTGCAGAAGTAGCTTACAAAAAAATGATTACATTAAGGGGAGCTTATAAATATACAGTTGGAAAAACTGAAATTGATGCTCCTGTTCATTCAGGTGTTAGTGCTGGATTCTCTGTCAATATTCCTTCTAAAAAAAGAACTAATCTTGAAGAAGGAGAAATTCCAACGATGTTTGCCGTGGATTATGCATTCAGAGCTTCAAGGGTTTTTGATGGAACTCACAATCTTACTATCAGAATCAATTTGGGATCAAAAAAGAATGTAGAGAAGTAATTTCAAATATTACAAAAAATTAGATTCTACTAGTTTTTTTTTGTAAATTTGATTCTTAAATAAAATGAGAACGTTTTTATCGTCAGATAATAACGTTCTCATTCGTTTTATGTATTTTGAATTTTTCTATGAATTCAAGGAGAACGATATATGCAATGATATCCTATATTTGGAATTAGATCATTAAAAATTTATTATTATGTCAGAAATAAACTATTTGACACAAGAAGGTTATGACCGTTTGACGGCTGAGCTAGATTCTTTGAAAACCGAAGGAAGACAAAAAGCTGCTGCAGCTATCGCTGAAGCTCGTGAAAAAGGAGATTTGTCAGAAAATGCAGAATATGATGCTGCAAAAGATGCTCAAGGTATGCTTGAGCTCAAAATCCATACCTTGGAAAAGGCTATGGCAAATGCACAAGTTATTGATGTAAATGACTTGGATATTTCAAAAGTGGTTATTTTGACAAAAGTAACATTGAAGAATATTAAAACTAAAAAGGTACTTACTTATCAACTTGTTTCTGAATCAGAAGCTGATTTGAAAGCTAAACGTATTTCAGTAACTTCTCCTGTAGGGAAAGGGGTACTTGGAAAAGCAATTGGAGACATTGCTATCGTCGAAACTCCTAGAGGAAATATTGAGTTTGAAATAATTGATATTACAATCTAATGGCGTCTATTTTTTCGAAAATAATTAGTGGAGAAATTCCTTGTTATAAAATTGCAGAGTCTGACAAATTCTTTGCTTTTTTAGATATTAGCCCAATCGCAAAAGGGCACGTTTTAGTTGTTCCTAAATGTGAGATAGATTATGTGTTTGATCTTGATGAGGATTTGCTTTCTGAAATGTTGCCTTTTGCTAAGAAGGTAGCGAAAGCTATTCAGAAAGTTGTACCCTGTAATCGAATTGGAATTGCAGTGATCGGTTTGGAAGTACCTCATGCACACATGCATTTGATTCCATTACAGGACAATGGTACGATAGATTTTACAGTGAAAAAATTATCTTTTGATGCTGATGTGATGGTTAATTTATCGAAAGAAATCTCTAAATTGATATAAATGCGCTTGAATATTTATAGTTATTAACAATTTTCCTGTCTATAACATAAATATTATCCACATTTTACTCTAATTTCTTGTATCCTTACCCCAAGTTAGTTTTTCATTTAATGTTCTCATAAATGTATTTTCTTCAAGCTTGATGAGTTTGACTCCAAAATTATTTTTTCGAACTGCCAATTGATGATCTTTGGTAATAGTTTCAAACCGTGAATCTAAAGTGCATAGAAAATTATTTGTCCGTCCTTCTATTTCAAATGAAATAATAGTATTGTCATTGAGTACAATCGGTCGGACATTTAAGTTGTGTGGGGCAACGGGAGTTAAAACAAAATTCCCTGAATTTGGAAAAATAATGGGGCCTCCACAACTTAATGAATATCCTGTCGAGCCTGTCGGTGTAGATACGATAATTCCATCCGCCCAATAACTATTTAAAAATGCACCATTGATATAAGTGTGAATTGTAATCATTGAAGAAGTATCCCTTTTTAGAATTGTAAAATCATTGATTGCAAAGTTGGTTTCTCCAAATAATGGCAAATTTGACTCTAAATATAATAAACTCCTTTCATCAACAGAATACCTGCCTTTCAATATGTTTTGAATTGCTGATTTTATTTTTGTCTTTTCTATATTCGCCAAGAAACCCATTCTACCAAGATTGATACCAAGAATCGGTACATTCGTATCTCTGATGATTGTCACTGCTTGGAGTATTGTCCCATCTCCACCTAAGGTTATGGCAAATTCAATATTATGTTTTTTGAAGTCAGAAAATCCTTCAAAATCATGCACTACATTTTTAAATTTAATCCTGTTTTGAATTTGTTCTAAATAGGGTGTATAAACAAACGTAGTGATATTATTGCCATGTAATTCATCAAATACTTCTTTGACGAAAGCAATATCTTTTTCTTTGAAAACTCTACCGATGATAACTACTTGCATTTAAAAATTTGGGTTGAAGTGAAAGAAAAAACCTTTTTCATATGTATTATTGATGCTATAATCAATTCTGAAAACAAATGTAGTATAAAAAATCATATCAATTCCAATACCTTTTCCCCAAATTACTTGATTGTTTAATTCTCCCAATTCAGAATAGGTATCTGTATATACATAACCGAAATCATTGTTTATTGTTGCAAAAAGTTCAAAAGGCATTACTTTTAATGCATTTATGGGCATTAACCATTTCCAGTTGATCTTGGTCGTGACTATTTTATATCGCAATGATGTTTTTATAAATCCAAAATGCTCACCATCAATAACGTAGTATTCGTATCCATGCAATTGATTTTCTCGATATCCTAGGGCTTGGATTTGGTTGTAAGCAATTTTGTCTTTGCTTAATCTGAAATTTAATTTTGCAAACGTGGCTAGATAGAATTTTTTGGTGAGCGGCTGATACCAACGGATACTATTTTCTAAATTTAAATAGTTGATGTCTTTATAGATATTAAACCCTTTTTTTGAAATAATTGACGTAAATAAAATTCCCTTTGTAGGATAGGGTTCAAAATCTCTAGAATCATAACTAAATTTGTATTGTAATTCGAGATATTTTTGACTGTTTTTTTGAGTTAGAAAATAATTGGGATTGTAATCTTGATTTAAACTGTTGCTTATATCATTTTTCCTAAAAAGAAATCTTGTCGAATGAGTTGACCTGAGCTTTGGTCTATATGACATTCCAAAATATGCTCTAAAGCTTTTATTGTGATAGGATTCTTCTTTTAAAAATTTTAATTTGTTATATGATGTGGTATATGCCGTTTCTTTGCTGCGCTTGAAGTATAAATTGAAAAATAATCCTATGGTTTTATTATGATTAATTCCAGGTATCTTATAATTTAATTCTAATTTTTGAGTAAAACCCAATTGGGTTGTCAATTTTAGCCGATCTCGTCTTCCAGTAAAATTTAAGTGATTGATTTGAAGACCAATATTAGTCCTTGAAATATCATGATTGTATTTATCCCACCAAACATTGAAATTTCTGTCCGCTAACTCAAAAATAGGGATAGGATAGATATACCAAGCTTCTCGGACTTCCATTTTAATTACTAGTGCATTTTTTACTTGACTATAGGAGAAATCGCATTTTGATAATAAATAAGTACCAATTAAGTAGCGACTATTGGATTCAAACAGTGATGGAATAGTTTGAATGTCAAGACTATCTCCTATTGAAAATGTAAGTTCACGAAGTAATATTTTGGACTTAGTTTTTTTATTCCCAATGATAGCAATATCTTTGATAAGCACATTTTGAGCTATGCAATTTTCGAAAAATAATATGGAAATTAATAAAACTAGATATTTCATATTCTCTTGTACTTTTTTTGGAGAATAAAGTTTTAGGTTTTGTGATAATAAGTAGGTGTGCTTGATTCTATAGATACCATGCCATTTGTAAGTCTGAAAGTCGGATGAAATTTCCATCATGTAAAAATGTAAACTAGGCTTCACTAGTTGTAACGAAATGAATTTCATTTGACATTTAGAAATTAATCGGATATCTTTTCCTTTTCCAAGGTATCTAGCAAAAAACGTTTCAATTTTAAAAATAACATTCATGCCCATGTTCCTTCAACCAAGCTTCTTTTTCTTTATAATCGGGCATCGCTTTACTGACTAACGCCCAAAATTTTGCAGAATGATTCATCTCTTCTAGATGAGAAAGCTCATGGATAATAACATAGTCAATGACATCATCAGGTGCGAAAAGTAAGCGTGAAGAAAGATTAATATTTGATTTTGAAGAACAACTTCCCCAATTTGATTTATTGTATTTTAGTTTAATAGATTTAATATCTTTTTGAAAATATAATGCATTCAACTCTTGGACACGGCGTACTATATCTGGTTTGAAATCTTGACTTATCAATCTACTCAATAAATGGGTGATTGCTTTTTGAGTATTCGTTTTTGAATCAGGAGCTAGCCTTAGGAGTATGACTCCATTATGTAGATTTGCTCGATGTGATTGGAGATTTGTTGTTTCAATTTGTAGCCTATATGTACGTGTACCGACTTGGATGATATCTCCGTTTTTGTAAATTTTTAGATTAAATCGATTTAAAATTTCTGGCTTCTCTTGGATTTGGGTTTGTAGCCATTTTTCGAACCATTGAAATGTCTCATCATGTTGAGATTTTAACATTGATTTTGGAATTCTTAATATAGCATGTTTTCGACCAATAGACGCTCTTACATTTCGACGCATTTCGAAATGTATTTTTGCTGGAATTTCATTTCCGTCAATTATAATAGTTTTCTCAATCGTTTTTTTCATTCAAACTATTGATCTATTTTATTTGAAATTTCTCATAACGTTGACAAGCGCTTGTACACTTTCCTTTGGCATACTGTTGTAAATGGACGCTCTAAAGCCTCCTACAGATCTATGTCCTTTTATTCCAACACATCCTGCTGCTGCCGCTGCGGCGATAAAAGCATCTTCTTTCGATGAATCATGTAATAAAAAAGTAACATTCATCAATGAACGATCTTCTTTTGCAATAGGTGAGAAAAACATTGGATTTGAATCGATTTCATTATAAATAATATCGGCTTTTTCTATATTTCGCTTATTCATTGCTTCAACTCCACCATTTTCTTTGATCCATTGCATGGTCAACATGGAAACATATATTGGAAAAACAGGTGGTGTATTGAACGAAGAATCTTTTGCTATATGCGTTTCGTAATTCAACATTGAAGGTATCTTCCTATTTGTTTTTCCAAGGATATCCTTTTTTACAATGACTAGGGTTGTGCCTGCGGGACCCATATTTTTTTGTGCTCCTGCATAAATTATATCGTATCTATTGATATCAATTGGACGACTAAAAATATCAGAAGACATATCACTTACTATCCTAACATCAGTATCTGGTAAATTATGAAATTGAGTGCCAAAAATGGTATTGTTGCTTGTAATATGTAAATATTTTGCGTCTTTAGGAATAGAATATCCTTTTGGAATGTATGAAAAATTCTTATCCTTTGATGATGCAATTACATCAATATTACCATAAAGCTTAGCTTCTTTTATAGCTTTGGTTGACCATGTTCCTGTATCAATATATAATCCAGTTTCATCATCACCTAGAATATTTAAAGCAGTCATAAAAAATTGAGTACTTGCGCCACCTGTCAAAAATAAGACAGCATAATCATCCCCGATATTCAAAAGTTCTTTTACCAAAGCAATTGATTCCTTCATTACTTTTGTAAATCCAGGACTACGATGTGATACTTCTAAAATTGAAAGCCCATTTCCATTGAAATCTAAAATTGCTTCCGCAGATTTTTCAATTACTGTTCTAGGTAATATTGCTGGACCGGCACTAAAATTATGTTTTTTCATGATTTATTTAGTCTTGTATTATATAATGATTATCGCAAAGATAAGTTTTTCTATATGATAAAACTATACCAAAAATGTTTTCATAGAGAATATTTCATTGTTTTTTAACTGTTTTTTTATAAAAACTCGAATAATAACAATTATTTATATAAATTTTCCTAATTTTATGGTTCATACTATAATGAAATTTTATTTTTGAGAATAAATTAATAAAACAAACATGGGAAAAATCATTTCTTTATTAAACCACAAAGGTGGTGTTGGTAAAACAACTAGTACAATTAATATTGGTGCAGGATTAGTGGAATTAGGTAAAAAGGTACTATTAATTGACTTGGATCCTCAAGCAAATCTTACTTTATCATTAGGAATATCTAGACAAAAAATTTCGATTTATGAGGCTTTGAGAGGAGAATCAGAATTGGTGCCTTACTCCGTAAAAGAAAATTTGGATGTAATAACTTCAAATTTAGATCTTTCTGGAGCAGAGATGGAATTAATTAATGAAGCTGGACGTGAGTATATTTTGAGAGAATTATTCGAAGCAGTTATTGATGATTATGATTTTATTATTATTGATTGTCCTCCGTCTTTAGGTTTGTTGACTTTAAATGCTCTTACAAGTAGCCACATGGTCTTTATTCCTTTGCAGACTGAATTTTTAGCTTTACAAGGATTGACTAAAATCAAGCAAGTAATCGATAAGGTTCGGTTTAGATTAAATAAAAAATTACAAATTGGTGGAGTGATTGCTACTATGTATGATCAAAGAAAAATTTTGAACCGTGATGTTGTAGAAACAATAAAAAAATATTTTGGTAAAAAAGTTTTTAATACGTTGATTCGTGATAATGTTGCTTTAGCCGAAGCTCCTGCTCAACGGAAAGATATTTTTGCATATAGTCCAAAAAGTAAAGGTGCTCTAGATTATAAGAACTTGTGTTTAGAGATTATTGAAAGAACGGAAGAGTATGATAAAATGAGAAAACAATTACAAAAGATAAATGGATAATCCATTTTCAAATTTAATAGTTGAAATTAATAACTGTGGGGAAGAAAAAATTTACATCAGGACTTGATTCACTATTCGGTGAAATTAATCAACAAGATACTTTAGATCAAGAAAGTGTTTTGCTGAAAGAAACTCGAGTGAAAAAAGCAGTTCAACGTCCAACTAAGGTTGTTGCACGTAAACGATCTAATAAAAATTTTACGTCAGATTTAGACTCTTTGTTTGATCAAAGTGTAATGGATGAATCACAAGATTTTGCGGAAGAACAAAAAGTTTCTAGGAGAAAGACTGGTCGACGTTTGAACCGTCCAAGAATTACAGGATTAGATGCTTTGATCTCTAAAACAACGGATTTTGATTATGATGCGGTTGAAAGAGATGTTAAAAAACGAGTAACTTTTGTATTTGATAAAGGGAAATATAATAAATTGAAGAGAATCGCTAAAGTGGAATCTCAATATTTGAAGGATATTTTGGGGAAAGTTGTGACAGAATTTATTGACGAATATGAAACTGAAAACGGAAAGATAACAGATTAAATTTTGGCAGCTCCAAATAAAATTATTTCCCATGCAGGAAATTAAAGACTTTCGACTTTATTACAATCATACCATTCATCCAGAACTGCTACGAATGGAAAGTCGGAGAAGACGTCTAGTTTTTCTTTTTTTTACTGCAATTTTATTGATTATTGTATTAATAGGTGTTGGAATCTACATAGATATTCTTCCTGTAACACTTTTTTTGTTGATCCCAATCGGTTTCTATATTGCATATCTCTCCTATCGAATTAAAAAATTTATAAATACTTTTAAGCCCCAAATAATTTCTTTGATTTTGGATTTTATTGATGATAGTATTAACTATGGTCAGTTGAAATATGATGCTAAATTGTCGGTTGCTAAAAAAGATTTTGAAGCAAGTCAAATTTTTGATAGACCAAATTTATTCTCTGGAGAAGATTATATTTCAGGAAAAATTGGTGAGCTTCAATTTGAAATGGCAGAAGTGACAGCTACAAATACAAACTCCAATAAGCTAATCAACCATATTTTTCATGGCGTCTTTTTACATTGTGAAATTCCAAAAGACGTGGGTTCTGTTTTGATTATCCCTAAGTCGAATCGACAGTTTATGGTCAAATCTATACAGAAATTTTGTAGTAAAGGATCTGTAAATTGTACTCATTTGATAGATAATGCTGTTTTTAAAAATTTATTTTTAGTTTTTGCGAGTCAAGATACGGATTTATCATATGTACTTTCACCAAAAATTCAAAATGCCTTAATTGACTTTCGAAATACACAGCATAAGGATATTTTTGTTTCTATAATTAAGAATAAAATAAATATTGCGATATCAGAGCCTGATGATATTTTAGAACCTTTTATTTTGAAAACTAATCTAAAATTTGATCTTGTGAAAGTGTTTTATGACGATATATCTGCAATGGTGAATATGATAAGTGCTTTTGATGAAAATATATAAGTAGTCGGATATAATAACATTTATTTAAATTATTCATTTGAAAACTTGAAACTGTGAAAAAAAATATGATTTCACAGTTCTTAAGCCTAGAGAAATTAGAAATTTCTCGATTGATGTAAAACAACAAAATATGAAACTACTAAAAATGATTGGATTTTTGGGATTTACTATCCTTTTGCAAGGATGCCCATCGTCTAAAAATGCTCAGATTTCAAATCAAGACTCTATAGTTACCCAAAATAGTCTATTGTGGGTTGTTTCTGAAAACGGATTAGAAAAGCCTTCCTATGTTTTTGGAACAATACATCTCATTTCTCAGAAAGATTTTGAAATCCCAGACACTTTAAATAGTTTAATAAATAAATGTGATCAGATTACTTTTGAAGTAAATATGGATGAAATGTCAGATCAAAATAATATCCTTTCTGTTTTGATGAAATCCGTTATGGAAAATGGGACGACACTAAAAGATTTATTATCGGATGAAGAGTATAAAAAAATTGAAGTGCGTTTTGATGAAATTGGGTTGCCATTATATATGGTCGAACGTATCAAACCAATGATTCTTTCTGTAATGTTGTCTTCTGATCTTTCTGCGTCAAGTGAAGCCATGGCTTCTTATGAAATGAGAATTATGCAAATGACAAAGAAAATGAATAAAAAAATTAATGGTTTAGAGTCATTAGATTTTCAAATGAGTATGTTTGATAGTATTCCTTATTCCGTTCAAGCAAAAATGATGATGTCTTCGCTTGATGAAGCAGCGCATTCTGATGAATTTGATGATATGGTGAAGTTGTATAAAAAGCAAGATATTGATAATATGAGTCAAATGGTCATTTCAAATGATATATTTAAACCGTATGAAGACCTATTGATAAAAAATAGAAATACTAAATGGATTCCAATCATGAAAACTCAAATGAATGAGCAGCAAACTCTATTCGCAGTTGGAGCAGGTCATTTAGGTGGGGAGTTTGGCTTGATTTCTTTATTGCGAAAGGAGGGATACAATGTACAACCCATTAATTTTATGTTTACTAAATCTATAGATAAGAATGGCGTTAATTAAGACAACAAATGGACAAACACCCGTTTTTGGAGCGGAAATACATCTTGCAGAAAATGCTACGATAATTGGAGATGTAATCACTGGGAGTCAGTGTAGTATTTGGTTTCAGGCGATTGTTCGTGGTGATGTAAATTCTATTCGGATGGGCAATAAAGTGAATGTACAAGATGGGGCTATCATCCATTGTACCTATAAAAAAGCTCCCACGAAAATTGGAAATAATGTTTCCAT
The DNA here is from genome assembly GCA_947311465.1 of uncultured Saprospiraceae bacterium. Lineage (GTDB taxonomy): Bacteria > Bacteroidota > Bacteroidia > Chitinophagales > Saprospiraceae > CAMZLN01. Next base: position 1,155 of record CAMZLN010000082.1, on the reverse strand, counting down.
TGGGCATCGAGCAATAATTCATGGATGTACAATTCATGATAATGTTTTAATTGGTATGGGCGCAATCGTAATGGACCATGCTGTTGTCAATGAAAATTGTTTAATTGCTGCGGGTGCGGTAGTTTTAGAAAATACAATTTGTGAATCTGGTTATATTTATGCTGGTGTACCTGCAAAAAAAATGAAGAAAATATCAGAAGATGTTTTTAAACATAATATTGAACGAATTGCAAACAATTATATAATGTACGCAAGCTGGTATGAGTAATATGAACTAAGTCGCTGGTTTTTATGTTATAGTAAAAATAAATGTAATATATTATGGTAATTGATTTGGTCTTTGTAATTATGGCTTTGTTTGGATTTTATATGGGGTATTCTCGTGGAATTATTCAAACGGTCTTTACATTTGGTTCTTTATTTATAGGTTTGCTGATTGCTTTTAAATTTGCACAGCACATGACTGATTTCCTTTCTGATATTTTTAGTTCAACAAATCCTTTGATGTTTATTGCTGGATTTTTACTGTCTTTTGTACTTACAATTGTCGTGATTCGTATGATAGCGAGAGGACTCGAAAGTATATTGAAGTCCGCAAATATAAATATTGTAAATCGAATGATTGGAGGAATGGTTTTGTCTGGTGTGTTTATTTTAGTTTTAAGTGTTTTGACTTGGTTTGGAGATGAAGCACACTTGATTGATGATAGTACAAAACAACAATCAATGACCTATCCATATATGCAACAATATCCTACTCAAGTGAAAGAAATTGCCTATAAAATACAACCTACTTTTGTTGATTTTTGGAATCAAGGGTTGGATATGCTCGATCGGTTAGAAACTACCAATATTGAAAAAACGGAATCAAAAGATAAGGTTTATGATATTGAAGAAGAAGGTAAATGATATTTGATAGTCTAAAGTCAATAGTCTGTTAGGGGTTGAGTTATAAACTTAAGGAAGACCATAATAAAAACTCTTATTGTTTTATTTTTTATCAAGTTAGGTCATTTTTCAGAGTTTGATTTAATTATTTGAATAAAATTTTCTGAAAAAATGAATCTAATTTAATGGAACTAAAAAAGGATGATAAAGTAAGTTTTCAGATAATAATGTCCTTAGAAAGTGAGCGTGGCAAGGCAAAAACTGTTT
>CAMZLN010000081.1 GCA_947311465.1 uncultured Saprospiraceae bacterium | reverse complement strand
TTTTAATTTTATATAACTTTATAAAAAGTTTCATGTTATATTTGCAGAAACATACTAGAATGATGGTGTAAACTTAATTCTTATATGTTTATTATTTAGGTATTAATCATTTTTTTTAATTAAATTTTATTTAGCGTGTTACACAAAATTAAATTGAAAAATGCAGACGATATCGTTACTGTTGATGATCAAGTATATGAGTTTTTGACAACTGACAAGTATTTAAAGTCAGTCGATTTTATTCATAATTTGAGACGTCATTCAAGTGGATGTGCTGTGTTTCAGAAAACGACAAAGGAGCCAAATGGTAGCTTCAGAACAAAAACTATTTACTTGCACAAATTAATTGCTGAGAAATTCTTAAGCAAGGATAAAAAAGGCAAGAAAAGATTAGTTGGTGCAAAGAATGGCAATAAATTAGATTGCCGTTTGGAAAACATTGAGTACAGAACTAGATCTGTTGCTTCAAGAAAACGTAAAACTCATAGTAAAACTGGTTATACTGGTGTTTACAAAGAGCATAAACGTTACAGAGCAGTTATTTCTTACAAGCAAAAAGCGTTGCATTTGGGAATGTATGACACTCCTGAAGAAGCAGCTATGGCTTACAATAAGAAATCAGCTGAGCTTTTCGGTGAAGACGGAAAAATTAATATTATTCCAGAAACTGCAAAATAAGCGGTTTTTAGAATTCTAAAATGAATTAAGCAGATGTTGTTCTTCAATATCTGCTTTTTTTATTACTTTCCCTTTTTTTTTCATAAATACCTGCGTATATTTGAGCCAAAGTTGGGATTGTCCAATAAAGCTGTAGTTAACAGTATATGTTAAAATGTTATTTTAAAGTTATTAGATGGGTTGGTTTAAAAGATTAAAAGAAGGGATTCAGACTGCTACCAAAAATAAGAAAGAAGCCCCCGATGGCTTGTGGTATCATTGTAAAGAATGTAAAGAAGCAGTAACTATGAAGGAGTTGAGAACCAATTTCTTTAAGTGCCCTAAATGTGATATTCATGTGCGTATTGGCTCACATGATTATTTTGATCTATTATTTGATGGGAAATTTGAAATCCATTTTGATGAAATTCTTTCCGCAGACCCTCTTGAGTTCAAAGATGTGAAAACATATCCAGATCGGTTGATTGCTGCAAAGAAAAAAACAAGCTTGTCTGATGCAATTTGTGTCGCAACTGGAAAAATAAAGAAAAAACCAATCGTTATTGCTGCTATGGATTTTTCATTTATCGGTGGATCTATGGGGTCGGTTGTAGGAGAACGTATTTCTAGAGCTATTGATCTTGCTATAGAAACAAGAACACCTTTTATGATTATTTCTAAATCGGGTGGGGCTAGAATGATGGAAGCGTCTTATTCTTTGATGCAAATGGCTAAAACTTCTGTGAAATTATCTCAATTGGCAAAAGCTGGAATTCCATATTTCTCTTTTCTGACAGATCCTACTACTGGTGGTGTAACGGCATCTTTTGCTATGCTGGGTGATTTGAATTTTGCAGAACCTAATGCATTGATTGCTTTCGCTGGTCCTCGTGTGGTCAAGGAAACAATAAAAAAGGATTTACCTGAAGGATTTCAGCGTTCTGAATTTTTGCTAGAACATGGTTTTCTTGACTTTATTGTCGATAGAAGTGATTTGAAAGATAAATTAGGAGAATTGTTGGTGTTATTTGATGAATCTGGTGTGAAACAAGCTTCTATTGCTCCATAATCACAATCATTTCTTCTATCAATGGTTCAAAACTATTTTGTAAAACTTCAAAATAGGATTCACCATAACGCATATAGTATTCTATGAAATTATCATATCGTTCTTGTAAACCATTTTTTGGATACAATTTTTCTTTGATATAATCTAATTGCTTGATTTGCGTTTCCATTTTGGATTTTTCAGCTTTCATTAATCGACCGCCTATTTTTTCCAATACTTTTTCAATTGATTTTGAATTTCCTAATACAAACGGTTTAAGTGTAGGATCAATTTTTTCAGCTTTTTGTGCAAGCTTTTGAATGATTTCTTGGATTTCTTTTGATTCTTGATCTATGCTTACTTCATTTTTGCTATTTTTTTTAATGAATTCTTTAATAAAAGCATCATTGATTGAAAAGGTGTCGTTGATAGTTAAATCAAGTTTGTCAATCTTCTTTTTCATAGATTTATTCACCCAAAGTGCTGAATTTCTTCGTACCAACATTGGGAAATTTATTCCAAAATGGTCAAATTGTGGCTGTCTTTCCATCCAATACGCCAATTCTCCGCCACCTCCAACATAAGCCAAATTAGGTAAAATAGATTCTTGAAATATAGGGCGCATAATCACATTGGGACTAAATCTTTCTGGATGATTTTCAATTTCTTGAATCATTTCATCTTTTGAAAACTGAATTTCTGAATTTTTAACTTTATAAATATCATCTTCTAAAGTTATCATAGACCTTATTTGATCTATCATATAGAAAAAATTTATCGGACGGGGTGGTGCTTGTGCTTTATAACCCGCCTGCTTGATGTTTTCTATTTCTGAATTAACCAAAGGAGCTGATACCTGATTTAAAATTTCATCTTTTATGAATGGAATGAAATGCTGTTTCAGTTTTTTATGATTCATATTCAATACCAATAAACCTAAATGCTTGAACAACTCATGTGTCATTTCTAAGGACGCCATTCCGTAGAATTCATTTTTAGTATGGGTTTTTTCAATCAACTTATATAAATATTCTCCATTTTCATTATTACCAATGAACTCTTTTAATTGTAGTAAAACATCATTCAAACTATCCGTTTTCATCGTGCCTGTTGCACCCGATTCTTCAGTGGACCATTCGATTGTTTTACCAAAAATATGAAAATGATTAATTTCTTCAAAATCATGATCTTCTGCACCTGAGACAAAAACTGGAACAAATTTATATTTTGGATATTTATTAGTAAGGGCGTTTACTAGATTTATGGTGGTGATGATTTTATAAATATAATACAAAGGACCTGTAAAAAGTGAGGGTTGATGAGCCGTGATTATAGTAAAGGTATTTTTATCTAAAAGTGCATCAATATTGTCTTGAATTGTATCATTCAAATCAAAATGACTGTATTGCTCCTTTAAAATGTTGACCAAAAGTTGCCTCGGAATAGATGCTTTGGATTTATCTTCTATCACAGATTTGAATGCGTCCAAATTGGGCGTGTACTTATAAAAGGGTCTCAAACTGGTATGTTGGGTAACATAATTGACATCTCTCTTAGAAAATTGGGAGATTTTTGAAAAATGTTGTTTTTGAATTCGCAATGGCATAGATTTAATTTATGTGTCAAACTACTTTCGTACAACATTCCAACAAATGATTATGAAGTTGGTTCTCAAATGGATGATAATTTAATGAATCATCTCGACATCTCCATTATGGAAATGATATACACCTCCAACAATCATTATTTCCCCATCTTCTTCCATTTTTTTTAATATTGGACTTTTTCTTCTAATCCTATTAATGGTTAGTCTTACATTTGTAGCAACCGTTTCCGCAACCATTTT
>CAMZLN010000080.1 GCA_947311465.1 uncultured Saprospiraceae bacterium | reverse complement strand
GTTGGTTTTTTAAAATAAAGAAATAATCTACATTCAAAAGTAATAACCGCTATGAAACTTCATCTCATCTTCTTATCTTTTTCGCCTCAGTGAAATACTCATCTTCTCTTCTAATTCCTAATTCTCAATTCCTAATTCTCAATTCCTAATTCCTCCTTCCACAATATAAAAAATTTTATAATCAAATTGATATTTTTGAATCATTTCTTCAAGACGTTTTTCGTGAGTATCAGAAATAAATATTTGACCGAAGTCATCACAAACGAGTAATTGAAGGAGTTGTCCAATTCTTTCTTTATCCAATTTATCAAAAATATCATCCAATAATAAGATGGGTGTGATTCCTTTTGCCTGTTTTAAAAAAGCATATTGCGCCAATTTAAAAGCAAGGACATACGACTTGGTCTGACCTTGCGATCCAAATTTCTTTAAAGGATGCCCATTGATGGTAAACTGAAGGTCATCTTTATGAATACCATTGGTTGTACGAGCCAAAACTCGATCTTTTTCTAAGTTAGCCAACATCAAGTCTTTGAAAGAAGACTCCGATAATTTAGATTTATAAACACAGTCTATCACTTCATTTTTCATGACAATTTTCTGATGATAATCTTTGAAAACGGGAATAAAATCCTTTACAAATTCGGTACGTTGAGTATAAATGTACTCCGCATGTGGTTCCATTTGAGAATTGTACGCTTTCAATAAAGATACATCAAAATTTCGGTGTTCTGCGAATGATTTAAGTGCTGCATTTCGTTGTTTTAGCAACTTATTGTATTGCATCAGCGCATTTAAGTACTGAACATCCAGCTGTGCCAAGGTATTATCAATAAATTTTCGGCGGACTTCACTTCCTTCACGTACTAAAAAAGAATCATCTGGGATTATCATTACCACGGGAATTTTTCCTACATGATCAGATAGTTTATCGTAGGCTTTACTTTGATGTTCAAAGACTTTGCTAGTTCCAGGAATTACTTTAGCAGTAAAAGAAGTTGCTTTAGAATTGATTTGATACTCTCCATGCACACGAATAAATTCAGAATCATGTCTTTTGATTTGTTTATCTAAAACGGAAAAATTACTTTTTGTCATGGAAAGATAATAGATGGCGTCTAGTAAATTTGTTTTACCCATTCCATTTTGACCTACGATACAATTTAGTTTCTGAGCAAACTCGAAGTTTTCAGATTCATAATTTTTAAAATTAACTAGTTGTAGGTTTTTTATATGCATTTTTGATGACGAAAATAAAAATTCTATTAAAATAATTCGTTCAAAACAGGAATCAACTTATTTTTAATAGTTTTTGAAGCATCTTTTACTTCTTCTACACCAGAAAAAGCGGCAACAATCACCCCATTTTGATTAAGGACAAAGGTAGTAGGAAATCCCCAATTCATCTTAAATTTTTCAATAATTAAATCATGTCCATCATCTAATTGCGTAAATTTCCATGGATGCTTTTCCAAGAATTTTTGAATTTTTGGCTTATTTTCCCATCCGATTGCGATATAATTTACTTTTTTTGTACCGTATTTATAATAAATTTCATCCAAACCTGGCATTTCAGCGATACATGGAGGGCAATGAATCGACCAAAAATTGATAATGGTGATTTTTCCTTTTAAATTTGTATTTGATATAGTTTTTTTTTCTAAGGAATTAGTTTGAAAAATGGGCAAATCTGCTCCAATCATACATTCCGAATTGGGGGTAAAAAACTCATGAGGAAATGCTTTCTTTTTAGCCTCTAACTCTTGTTCACAACGAGCTAAAGCAACTTCGTATGAAATAGGCGCTTTTTGAATGATATTGCATGTTGAAATAGATAAAAATATGATAATAAATAATTTCATATCGTACTGTTTTTTACTTGATCAAATATTACTTGATTAAGATAATGAATCAATAAATCAGAAAATCATGAAATCGTTTCAATATCCACCATCCTATTCTCAATCTCATGCACCAATTCAATAAACCGTTTTTCCCGTTTAATTTCACGCCCACGACTAAAAGGCAAATCCACTTTAATATGTTCTACGAAGTGAGAAGGAGCAGATTTTAAAATATAAATATCATCACCAAGGTAAACAGCTTCAGAAATATCATGTGTTACAAATACGATTGTTGGGTGAAATTTATTCCAAATATCCAATAAAAGATCCTGCATTTGCAGACGAGTTTTCACGTCCAACGCACCAAAAGGTTCATCCATCAAAAGGATTTCAGAATTTGCTAAAAGACTACGACCGATGGCTACTCTTTGCAATTGACCACCCGATAAAGTAGGATATTGAGCGAATTTATGTTCATGTCCTTTCAAACCCATCATTTCAATCATTTCCATTGCCTTTTTATCCCGTTCTTCTTTAGAAACACCTTGAAACTTTAATGCCAAGCCTACATTTTCCAATACACTCATCCAAGGCAAAGAAGAATACTGTTGAAAGACCATACTTACACGATTTTCATCATCGACGGGTTTGTCATTTACCTTGACGCTACCTTCTGTAGGTTTCTGCAATCCAGCAATATATCTCAATAAAGTTGACTTACCACTTCCAGACATTCCCATAATCACAACGAATTGCCCTTGAGCAGGTTTGTCTTCTATGATAAAATCCAGATTTTTTATAATCCAGTTTTCACCATTGTCATAACTCTGTCCGATACCCCGAAGTTCGATTATGTTCTTTTGATCTTTATTATCTTTAAAATCTATCATTTTTTATGGTTGTGAGTTATGGGTTATTTGGTTACGGGTTACTTTCCAGGGAGATTATCTTCTAGACCATCCCAGAACAATATTTCCAAATCGATTGCTCTTTTAGCCCCAGCTTTTATAATAAATTTATTTTCAACAGAGTTAGCCCATGGTCTCATAGCATCCACCATTTCAGAATAATGTTCTTCGTCTACACTAATGTGGATTGTCCAAAACTCATAATCTTTCGGTGTTAAGAAATCATAAGTTTTTAAGCCCTTCTCAATGATTGAATATTCGTCGGTTGTAAAAAATTCAGTACCAGGACCTAAAGCACCAAGGCTTTCCAAGAAATGCCCATCTTTACATAAATTGATTAGATTTTCGACACAAATTCGAGTAGTGGGCAAAGGTTCAGCATGATCAATTTCATCTTGCGTCATCCCAACAGATTTGGCAAAATTATTAAAAAGTGTACGATGAGATTGAGTCATATCACCACTTCCATGTTCTTCCCACATATTTTCCATAATTGGAAATCGTGTGGCATCATCTGGGATATTTGCGGCAGCTGCGGCTAAAAACCTTGGAAAATATTGACAATAGACACTATATTGCGTTGCAAAATATTTCAATTGTTTTTTATCCAACCATCCATCTTCCAATCTTTTCAAAAAAGGGTGATTCAAAATTTTATCAATACGGGGTCCAAGTTGTTGTTCCAAGTCTTTAAAAAAGTCCATTATAAATTAATTTTATTTTTTCTTAAAAAATGGTTTGACCTGATAAAAAAGAAGTACAAAGAAAAGACCATGAATATAATTGACAGTATCCCCGAACAAATAGGTCAAAATAGGTTGTCCATCTATACCATAATTACCCGTAAATTCTAAGACAAAAAGCAAAAGATATAAACCAATAAAAGTCCATCCTAAAATTGTCAATGCGAAATTCCACATTGTTTTCAAACCAGAAGGAGTATTTGTTTTTTTCTTATGTTTTGCTAAATTTTTATAAGGGAAAAACTTTCTATCAAGATATAAAAATAATTTATCTTGGAGCATACCAATGATGATGATGATAATCAACAACGCAAAAGTTTTATCCACTTTCCCTTGTCGGATTCCTGCACGCCATATCACTGCTCCAATTCCACCACCAGACCCCAAACTCTCTGCAATAATAATATAAGTCCAAGAAATGGCAGTCAAAACACGGATATCATCCGACAATCTTGACAAAACAGATGGAATATAGACCGATTTGATGGTTTGCCAATCCGTCGCCCCAATAGTATAAACTGTTTTCAAATACACTGATCTCACTTCATCTATACGTTGCACCACCACAGGCAGTAGATAAATCAAGATACCAAAAGCCAAAAAATGAACTTTCATTGAAGTCCCTAAACCAAACCAAATGATAAATAATCCAGTAACGGCGGTCAAAGGCACATAACGAATTGCATCTACTTGACCTTGGAAAGTTCCCCTAAAAAAAGGGAATAGACCAATCAAAAAACCAATAGGTAAGGCGATAGCAATTGCTTCCATGTAACCTGCAAGATTCAAACCGATAGATCTGAATATATTTTTAATTAATTGGTTTTCTGAGAATAGAGATTCATAGGAAGTTAGTACTTCCATCGGTTTTGGCATTATACCATGAGTGATAATAGGATTTGCTCCATTGGTCAATAAGAACCAAACTAGTAACATAAATAAAACGCCTCCAATCCCCAAGACAATGCTTTGGATATTTGAAAGTGTTCCTCTAAGTTTAAATAAAGACATATTAATTTTTGAATGTAGAATTGAGAATTAAGAATTAGGAATTAGGAATTAGGAATTTTCAGAATGTACATAATTCTCAATTCCTAATTCTCAATTCCTAATTAAATTACCCTGCGACCAATTTAAAATCAGTTCTTCTATTCTTTGCTTTACAAGCAGACGTAGCGTTAGTTTCACATCCTTTTACAGGCTTATCAGGACCATTACCGACGATGATAAATCTATTTGGACTCATATTGTATTGCTCTTGAAGATATTTTGCAACAGATTGCGCTCTTCTTAAGGAAAGCTTTTTATTCATTGCTTTATTACCCACATTATCAGTATTCCCTTCCACTCTAATTCTAGTATTTGCATAAGATTTTGCAATTTCAGAAAATTGAAGATCAATAATTGTTTTCGCATTTTCATCCAACTTAGAAACACCTGTAGGAAAACTAATAG
>CAMZLN010000079.1 GCA_947311465.1 uncultured Saprospiraceae bacterium | reverse complement strand
TTTAAACTATTCAATTCAAATTTATTAAAAATAATCTATACATCTTTTAAAAAAAGATGCGTTAATGATTACTTTTGGTGTAAGTAATACGATTTTAATGCGTCATAATTATATTCAAAAACGTTTACTTCAAAAACTACACCATATTAAACAAATTAGGCATATTTAACCTAAGAAACGATCATTTACAAGAAATGGTGTTTTTTACAAATTAAATATGCCTTACAATAAATTATTATTCTTTAAAAATTGGTGTGGAAAACATTAATATTTCACTAAGAAACAATTTTTTAAAATCTTAATCAAATACAATATATGCCATTTATTTCAAAAAATCTAGACCTACTTTCAATTGGAGAAGAGTTTGGTTATCCATTGTACGTTTATGATGTGTCCATAATTGAACGACAATATAAGAAGTTGAAGAGTGCATTTGATGTACCCAAATTAAAATTAAATTATGCATGTAAGGCATTGACCAACATACATATTTTAAAGCAAATTCATGATTTGGGGGCAGGGCTAGATGCGGTATCTTTACAAGAAGTTTTATTGGGTCTTAAATCTGGGTTTTTACCCCAACAAATTTTTTATACTCCCAATGGAGTTTCTATGTCTGAGATAAGACAAGTGGTAGGTTTGGGGGTAAAAATCAATATTGACAATCTTGTAATATTAGAACAATTTGGAAAGGAGTTTCCCGATTATCCAGTTGGAATCCGTATCAATCCACATATTTTGGCAGGAGGAAACGCAAAAATATCCGTAGGAGGTATCAATTCTAAATTTGGTATTTCCTTTCATAGATTATCAGAAGTAAAGCAGATTATTGAAAAAACGGGATTGAAAATGGAAGGGGTACACATGCATACAGGTTCTGATATTTTGGATGTAAATGCGTTTATACTTGGAGCGGATGTATTATTAAATGTAGCAAGACAGTTTCCCGATTTAGATTATGTAGATTTTGGAAGTGGATTTAAAGTAGCTTATAAAGAAAATGATGTAGTGACGGATATTGAATATCTTGGGAAAGCGATTTCCGAAAAATTCAATACATTTATAAAAGAATATGGGAAAGAAGTGACGATGGCATTTGAACCTGGAAAATTTCTCGTAAGTGAATCTGGATATTTTTTGGCAAAGGTAAATGTGGTAAAACAAACGATGTCGAATGTCTTTGCTGCCTTGGATACAGGTTTTAATCACTTGATACGCCCTATGTTTTATGGATCACATCATCATATTGAAAATATTTCAAATCCTGACGGAAAAACTAAAATATATAGTGTAACGGGTTATATTTGCGAAACTGACACCTTTGGTACAAATAGAGCGATTGCGGAAATAAAAACAGGTGACGTATTGGCATTTTACAATGCAGGAGCGTATGCATATATGATGTCTTCGAATTACAATTCTCGGTTTAGACCAGCAGAAGTTATGGTTGTAAACGGCAAAGCAAAATTGATACGACGACGAGAGACGATGGAAGATTTATTAAGATTACAAATTAATTTATAAATTATAAAGACACATGAAAAAGATAACCACATTTATATTACTACAATTTATCATTATGGCAACCTTCGCCCAATCTAAACCTGCCTATATTTTATACAATTCCAAAGGGAAAAAGGTGAAATATAAGCGAATGATTAAGAAATTGGCTAAATCAGATGTAGTATTATTTGGAGAAAGTCATAATAATCCGATTTCACATTGGTTAGAATTGCAAGTGACAAAAGATCTATATGCAAAAAAAGGCAAACGATTAATTTTGGGAGCAGAGATGATTGAGCAAGACAATCAAGATGTTTTGGATCAATACCTAGCAGGAGAGATTGACCAAAAAGCCTTGGATTCTTTAGCTAGACTATGGCCAAATCATAAAACAGATTACAAGCCATTGGTAGATTTTGCAAAGGATAATAAACTAAAATTTATAGCTGCAAATGTTCCAAGACGCTATGCGAAAATGGTTTTTAAAGGTGGTTTTGAAGCGTTAGATTCGTTACCTGCAAACGAAAAAGCATGGATTGCCCCTTTGCCTCCTGCTTATGACCCAGAAGTTCCGTCCTACAAAGCGATGCTTACAATGATGGAGATGCACATGGGCCCAAATTTCCCGAAAGCACAGGCGATTAAAGATGCGACAATGGCACATTTTATTATGGAAAATCTTAGTAAAAGAGCACTTTTCTTGCATTATAATGGATCTTATCATTCCAATGATCATGAAGGAATTGGCTGGTATTTGAATCATCATCGTCCAGATTTGAAGGTTATGACAATTACGACTGTTTCTCAAAAGGATATTTCTAAGGTTTTGGAAGAGAATTTGGGCTCGGCGGATTATATTATTTGTGTGCCGGAGGATATGACTACTACTTATTGATTTTTTGATATGAATACGTATTTTTGATTTGGAGGTAATAATTCAATTTTAAATAAAATCAAAATCCTGAAAATTCAATAATCCTGAAAATCCTGATTCAGACAAAAGGGGTTGGACACCGAGTTACGCAGAGAAAAAAGGAGCCGCATAAAGAAAAATTATAAGGTTTTGGGAGAGATTATTCAT
>CAMZLN010000078.1 GCA_947311465.1 uncultured Saprospiraceae bacterium | reverse complement strand
TACTTTCTTCGGGAGTCATTTTTTCTTCATCAAAGTTGATTACATCCTTGATTACTTCTAAAATTTTATCTATTACAGCCTTGAGCAAATGCTCTTTAGAATTAAAATAATTATACATCAGCCCTTTGGAAATACCCGCTTGTTTAGCAATTTTACTAATAGATGTACTCCAATATCCAATCGACGAGAATAGTTCAAAAGCAGCATAAAGAATTTTTTCTTTGCTTTTTTCTCTTATTTCTTCAAACTGTTTAGGATTTCGTGGACTCATTAAATTGTCTTTATGATTGAACGTTCGGTCAAAGGTAGATTAGATTTGATTAATATGCAAGAAAAAGCTTAATTGTTTTCTCATTATTCTAAAGGATATGACTATAATCTAACCATATTTATTTCTCATTTTTAGAACGTCTTAATAAATTCAGAATAAAAACTTCCATTTTATAAAGAAAAAACCTATCTTTGCACTCATTTTAAAAATATTCAATTAAAGTAATAAAATATATTGCAATGGAATCAATAGCAATAACTGCAAAATCCAGATCAGAATTTGGAAAAAAAGCAAATAAAGCATTAAGAAAAGAAGGTCTAGTACCTTGTGTTATGTATGGAGGAAGTACAGTAAAGCATTTTTCTGTTACACCAAAATCTGTTAAAGCAGCTATCTATACTGCTGAGTTTAAGATTTCAAAAATTGATATAGATGGTGCATCTCACAATTGTATCATAAAAGATATTCAATTTCACCCAGTATCGGATGAAATTTTACATATTGATTTTATTGAATTGATTGATGGGAAATCTGTAAAGGCAGAAATTCCATTACGTTCTACTGGAATTGCAAAAGGTGTTATTCTAGGTGGAAAATTAATGCAATTAATGAGAAGGGTTAAAGTTAAAACTACTCCGAATTCATTGGTAGATGCATTGGAAGTTGATGTTACTGAACTTGAATTAGGTCAATCTGTAAGAGTTAAAGATATTACTGTCCCTGAAGGAGTAACTGTTATGAATGATGGTAGTATTCCTGTAATGATGGTTGAAATTCCTAGAGCTCTTCGTAGTGCAGATGCTGAAGATGAAGAAGTGGCAGGTGATGCAGTAGCGCCAGCAGAATAAATAATTAGATTAATTTCTAGTTTAGAAATATAAAAGGATACAAATTTGACAATTTGTATCCTTTTTTGATTTGATTTCGTTAATTTGTCCTTATGTTACAAATATCTACTATTCAAGCTGATTTAATCTGGGAATCTCCAATTGACAATTTGAGAAAGTTTTCAAATAAATTGGACTCAATCAAAAGTACTGATATCGTTATTCTTCCTGAAATGTTCACCACGGGATTTTCGATGGCATCTGAGAAGTTGGCGGAAACAATGAATGGTATTTCTGTAAAGTGGATGAAGCAGAAAGCAAAAGATCTGAACGCTTTAATCTGTGGAAGTTTAATCATCTCTGATAAGGAAAAGTATTTTAATAGATTTTTAGCCGTTCATCCTTCTGGGAAAATTGATTCTTACGATAAGAAACATCTTTTTCGAATGGGAGGGGAAGGGAATGCTTATGAAGCAGGAAATGAAAAAATTGTTTTTGAGTATAAAGGCTGGAAAATAAAACCATTGATTTGCTATGATGTTCGATTTCCTGTTTGGGCGAGAAATGTTAAAGATTATGATTTGTTGATTTACATCGCAAGTTTTCCGAAAATTCGTAGAAATGCTTGGAGTACACTTTTAAGGGCTCGGTCTATTGAAAATCAAGTTTATACCATTGGAGTAAATCGCGTGGGAATGGATGGAAATGGACTTGAATATTCTGGTGATTCTGTAATTTTGGATTTTAATGGTGATTATATCTATCAAAAATCTGATGTAGAAGATGTATTTACAACAACTATAGATTTGAATGCTCAAAAGGCTTACCGTTTAAAATTTCCTTTTCTTTCAGATCGGGATAGTTTTAAATTATAAAGTACTATTTTCGTAGAGAGATGCGTTTATATTTAAAATCTCTCTAATATGAAAAATTTTATTTTTTCTTTGACATTGATCTTCTTATTGACTCAATGTTCTAGTCTTAAACCTAGTGATACAGAATATTCAAAAATGGATGTTAATGAAAATTCCAATAATTTGCGAATGGATTTGGTGGAATATGCTAGGAAGCAAGTTGGCGTGAAATACAAATACGGGGGCACAACTCCAAAAGGTTTTGATTGTTCTGGGTTTACGCAATATGTTTATAAGTTTCAAAATATAGATTTACCACATAATGCTGGGGCGCAATCTCAAGTTGGAAGAAAAGTGAAGTCAAAAAATGTTCAACCTGGTGATTTGGTTTTTTTTAGAAAAGGTAGAAAAGTAAATCATGTTGGATTAATTACTAAAATTGAAAATGAAAATGTGTATATGATTCATAGTAGTTCTTCAAGGGGAATTATAGAAGAAAGCATCACATTGTCAACTTATTGGAAACCTAAATTGTTGTACTATCGTAATTATTTGAATGAGTGAAAAAATTTTTAAGTCAATACACTTGTTTTTTAGGAAATTATTTACGTTTATGCATGTTAATATGCAAAATAAAAAAATTATGAAGAATATAATTCTATTTGGACCTCCAGGTTCAGGAAAAGGAACACAAGCAGTGAAATTAGTGGAAGTATTTGGTCTGAAACATATTTCTACAGGGGATTTGTTTAGATTCAATATGAAAAATGATACACCATTAGGAAAGGAAGCTAAATCCTATATCGAAAAAGGGGAATTGGTTCCAGATTCAG
Organism: uncultured Saprospiraceae bacterium; assembly: GCA_947311465.1. Taxonomy (GTDB): domain Bacteria; phylum Bacteroidota; class Bacteroidia; order Chitinophagales; family Saprospiraceae; genus CAMZLN01. The sequence continues at coordinate 16,405 of CAMZLN010000078.1, read as the reverse complement.
TTACAATCGGTATGTTGAAATCTGCTGTCAACGAGAATATGGATGCAAAAGGCTTTATTCTCGATGGTTTTCCACGAAATATTTTTCAGTCGGAATCATTAGATGCTTTCTTTAAAGAAAAAGGAATCGAATTGTCTGGTTTGCTATCCTTGGATGTTGAAGATGATGAATTGGTTAAGAGAATATTGAATAGAGGAAAAACATCTGGTAGAAAAGATGATTCTAGTGAGGAAATTATTAGAAATAGAATTGCTGTTTATAGTGCTCAGACTTCACCCGTTTTTGATTATTATGCGAAAGTAAATAAGTCGTTTAAAATTGATGGATTGGGAACAGTAGAAGAAATCTTCGAAAGATTATCCAAGAAAATTAAAGAATTATAATAATTTCTGGGCATTTTGCTAAGGAACTGTGAAAAAAATAAATGTACATAATGGATAAAATAAAAAACTTAAATTATGAACATTTAATTTCTACACAATTCCTAAAAGAACTATATTTTGAGATTTGGAAACGTTTACTACGCTGAAAAGTTTGTAAACGTATTCGTATAATAAGGAAAAATGGCAGATCAGAATTTTGTAGATTATGTAAAAATCTATTGTAGATCAGGAAATGGTGGAAATGGCTCGGTTCATTTACATCGTGATAAATTGACTGCCAAAGGAGGCCCAGATGGTGGTGATGGTGGACGGGGAGGACATATTATTTTGAAAGGTAATCGAAATACTTGGACACTACTTCAATTCAAATACAAAAAACATAATAAAGCTGCGCATGGTGGTAATGGAACGGGTGACCATTGCTCGGGGCTAACGGGCGAAGATATAATCTTGGAAGTACCTTTGGGTGTGACCATAAAAGATGCAGATACTGGAAAAATAATTAAAGAAATTACAGAACATGATGAGGAGTATATTCTGGTTCCAGGTGGGCGTGGCGGAAAAGGAAATGCACATTTTAAAACTTCAACCAATCAAACTCCTCGATACGCTCAAACTGGGCAAGAAGGTATAGAAGGATGGTGGATAATTGAATTAAAAGTGCTGGCTGATGTGGGGCTTGTTGGTTTTCCAAATGCAGGGAAATCTACCTTGTTGTCTGTGATTACGGCGGCAAAACCTAAAATCGCTAATTATCCATTTACTACCTTAATTCCAAATTTGGGGATCGTTCAATATCGGGACAATCAATCTTTTGTCGTAGCTGATATTCCTGGAATTATCGAAAATGCACATGCTGGTAAAGGATTAGGACATCGATTTTTAAGACATATTGAACGGAATGCTTCTTTATTATTTTTGATTCCTTGTGATTCAGATGATATTGTGAAAGAGTATAAAATTCTTTTGAATGAGTTGAAAATGTATAATGAAGAATTGTTGGATAAACGACGAATCCTTGCAATTACTAAAAGTGATTTGATTGATGATGAACTCAAAGAAATGATATCTGTTGACTTACCCAATGATTTGCCGATTGTGTTTATTTCATCGGTTGCTCATCAGGGCTTGGACAAACTAAAGGATATGCTTTGGAAAGAAATTAATGCAGAATTGGTATAAGGACCATGTCAAAATCTCCATATATTGATGTTCATTCGCATAAATTTGCTAATAAATGGTCTATTCAAAATGTCGATCAACGAAATTTTATAGTACCAGATGGATTGTTTTCAATTGGATTACACCCTTGGTTTTTAACACCATCTAATTTTAAGAAAAATTTAATCAATCTGGATAATAGGTTGGATCATGCTATCGCAATAGGGGAGTGTGGATTGGATAAAATTTGCACTACTGATTGGGATTTGCAAAAAGAAGTTTTTATTAGTCAAATTTTACTTTCCGAAAAACATCAAAAACCTTTAATTATCCATTGTGTGAAATCTTTCAATGAAATCATGGAATATAAACAGCATTTTCAACCGAAAATGCCTTGGATCATTCATGGGTTTAATAAGAAAAATGTTTTATTAGAACGATTGATTGAAAAGGGTTTTTATATTTCTTTAGGAAATAAAATAATTCAGGATGAAAATTGGGTAGCTGATATTTCAAAAGTAATCCCAATAGAAAAATTGTTTTTTGAAACCGATGATAGTGTTGTTCCAATTGAAGATGTTTATTCTACGTATTCAAAAATAATAAAAATAGATATTTCTATCTTGAAAAATCAAATATTAAAAAATTTTAAAAAAGTATTTCGTGGAGCGTAATTGGTTGGAAAGAACAAGTTTATTGATTGGTGACAAAAGTCTAATCAAACTACAAGAAGCAAATGTGCTTGTAGTGGGATTAGGGGGTGTTGGAAGTTTTGCCGCTGAATTTTTGGTAAGGGCAGGCATAGGACAAATGACAATTGTTGATGGAGATGATGTGGATCCAACCAATAAAAATAGACAAATCATAGCTTTGGATTCTACTATTGGCGTAGCAAAATCAAGATTGGTTTATAATCGACTTTTGGATATCAATCCAAATTTGAAAATTCAAGAAATAAATCAATTTTTGAATCCAGATGATATGTTGAAATTGGTTGAAAGTGGATATGATTTTGTCCTGGATTGTATCGATAGTGTGCAACCCAAATTTAATCTAATTTTGGCTTGTAAAAGATACAGTATTCCATTTATCAGCGCAATGGGAGCAGGTGGTAAAGTCGATGCGTCAAAAGTGAAAGTAGATAGTATTTGGAATACCGAAAATGATAAATTAGCTGCTCAAATTAAAAAATTACTCAAAAAGAAAAAGGCGTTGAGAAGATTTAAAGTGGTTTATAGTCCTGAGCAAATTAATAGTAATTCGCTACAATTAACGGACGGTACTAATTTTAAAAAATCTTTTTATGGAACGATTTCCTATATGCCCGCAATTTTTGGATTGTACATGGCGGAGCATGTGATTAAGAAATTGATGCAATCTGAATAGTTTCCGACTCTATTTAATCTCTACCAAAAATACATCATCATCTCCATTATTTCTAGAAGATGAAAATAACCCTTTTTTCTTGTCCTTAGAAAGCGAAAAGGAAATATCATCGCCATAAGAATTGATAGGAGCGCCTAAGTTCGTAGGCGTTGAAAATTCTTTCAAATCTAGCGTTTTAGAAATAAATATGTCATATCCACCATACCCTGCATGTCCTTTTGAACAGAAATAGAGATTGTAATCGGTGTCTATAAATGGAAATCCCTCATTGGATGATGTATTTATTTTTGAACCTAAATTTTCTGGTTTAGACCATCCTTTTTTGGTTTGGTGTACAACATAAATGTCCGTTCCACCTTCTCCGCCTAGTTTGTCGGATACAAAATATAGATGTTTTCCATCTGGCGATATTGCCGGATGCATATAATTATGTCCTTTTCTGCAAAACGGAAGTATGCCATCTTTAATCCAGTGACCATCTTCTAAATGGGCGGAAAATAATTGCATAGAATAGATATTCGACTTATTAGATTCGGTATTATTTTGAGTATAAAAAACTTTTGTGCCCGTTGAATCAAAACTTGCATTTGCCGTATTTAAGTATCCCTTATTGAGGGCAGAAAAACGTTTTATTTTTCCTTTTTCGTCTATTGAGTATATTTGTTCTAATCCATGTCCTGATGTACGAGATTTTAGTTTTAAAATACCTGATGGTCTATCTGATGAAAAAACAATTCTATCATTATGAAAAACAGGGCTATTTTCATTGTATTTTGTATTGATATTGATATTGAATACTGAATCAACATGAAAGTAAGCTGGTATTCTTGTCGTACACGCCAAGACGAGGGCAAGAGATTCTGTTGTTTCTTCTACATTTGTATCTGAAAATAATTCTAAAATTTCATTAGCTTTTGTAGGATTTCCCGAAGCGATTAGTGAATTGGCATAGTTGAGATAAATTTTAGGATTGACATTCTTTGATGTTAATGCCATTTCGTAATATTTATTTGCTTCAATATGCTGATTGATGTACGAATAAGAATAGGCCAATTTTATTATCGTGCTATTTGTATTATTTTTGGCGATTTCTCTTTTATATAATGGAATCGCTTTGGCGTACTTATGTTGACTATAGTACTTGTTTGCACGTTTTAATCTTGATATTTGGGCATCGATATTACTGATACATACAATAGAAAAAAAAAGTAATATCATCCATCTTTTGCTTGGGGTAGTTTTATGATTTCTCATGGTATTCATTTATTTAATTAATTATGGATATTCAAAAATTATGCTAGATTTTGTTATTTTATTCCTATACCTTTGTTATTAGTACTATCAAAATTGTATTTAAATCACATTAAACTATTTTTTATGAAAAAGATTACGCTAATTTTTACCTTGACTTTATTGTTGTCAATCTCACTCTTTGCCCAAATTCAAGAAGCGGAACGTTCGATGAGTATCGGTGTGCATAATGCCTTAATTTTAGAACTTCCAGATGTCACAAAAAAGCTTGCCGAAAAGCAATGGAAAAAATATGCAAAAGAATATGGTAAGACTAAATTTCAAAGAAAACATGATGAGTATTTTACAAATAATGCGGATATTCCAAGTATAAATGGAGACAATGGTTTGGACTTATATGCTAGAGTCTCTGAAGAAGGAGATAAAAAATATTTGTTGGTTTGGTTTGATCTGGGGGGAGCTTATTTGAGCTCAGCAGGTGATATAGATAAGTTTAAAAATGCAGAGAAAATCTTGCTTGAATTTGGATTGCAAATCGCAAAAGAAAAAATTCGTTTAGATTTGAAAGAAGCAGAGAAAGAATTAAAACGTAAAGTAAGTCATCTTAAAAAATTGGAAAAGAATAAGAAATCTTATGAAAGAGAAATCGAAATTGCAAAAGCTAAAATCGTAAAGGCTGAAGGGAAAATAGAAGAGAATATCAAAGAGCAAGAAACAACAACCCAAGAAATTGGACAGCAAAAAGAACTTGTTCAAGAAACTAAGGATCGTTTGTCAGAACTTGATTAGTTGTCTTACTTAGTGGCTGGATGGAAACTCATAATCTTTACAAAATGAATTATTTTTGATAAGATTTTAATTTTCGATGAGTTTCCGTTCAGAAACTATATTATTGATTTTTAGAAAGTTATCCACAAAATTGAGTGTATTTAAGAATTTATGTGATAAACTTTAATATTCAAATCATGTTTTTTTGTAATTTGTAAAAAATTAATAATCAGCTCTGTTTTGTATTGTTGATTCATGTTCTGCCTAGTTTTTTATATTTTTATTATTTCAAATACTTTTGTTGTGTATAACTATGTTGTTATTAACAATATTGAAGAGCAAGTGTTGATTTCATTTTGATTTGCTTTTTTTAGTATCAGAAATTCGTGGTATTTTTGTGTAAAATAAAGCAAATGGAGAAAACTAATAAATCCTTAGACAGGATTAAAAAATTTAGAAATGCGAAAAAGGATGGTGATCTTTCCAATTTTGTTTTTGGAAAAGTTCAGCCACAAGCATTGCCGTTAGAAGAAGCTGTTTTGGGTGCAATTATGTTGGACAAGGATGCAGTTACTTCTGTATTGGATATTCTATCTCCTTCAAGTTTTTATTCTACTGCTCATGAATTGATTTACAAAGCTATGTTGGTTTTGTTTGAAAAATCTCATCCTATTGATATATTAACTGTAACGGATCAGTTGACCAAAACTGGAGATCTTGAAACTGTCGGTGGTGCTTACGCCATCGTGGAATTGACCAATCGTGTCACATCATCCGCCAACGTGGAATATCATGCGAGAATTGTTGCTCAAAAATATATTCAGAGATCATTAATAAAATCTTCTACAAAAATTATTCAAGAGGCTTATGAAGATACCACTGATGTTTTTGACCTTTTGGATAAAGCAGAACAGGAGCTGTTCGCTATTACACAACAGAATTTAAGTCGTAGTTTTGAAAGTATGGGCGTGCTGGCAAGTAGGGCTTTGAAAAATTTAGAAGAACTTTCTCAACGTGAAGAAGGTCTTACAGGAGTGCCTTCTGGTTTTGTTTCTTTGGATCGAGTAACATCAGGATTCCAACCATCTGACTTGATTATTGTAGCAGGGCGACCAGGTATGGGTAAGACCAGTTTTATTTTATCTTTGGCAAGAAATACCGCTGTGGATTTTGGTAAAGGTATTGCAATATTCTCTCTGGAAATGTCCAACCTGCAATTGGTTCAAAGATTGATTTCTTTGGAAGCGGAGATTGAAGGTTCTAAATTGAGAAATGGTCGGTTGGAAGATTATGAATGGCAACAGCTGCAAAGTGCTGTGGAGAGACTAAGTGAAGCACCTATTTATATTGATGATACTCCAGGGATAAATATTTTTGAATTGCGTGCAAAATGTAGGCGTTTGAAAAAGCAATATGATATTGATATGGTCGTAATTGATTATCTTCAATTGATGACAGGGGCTTCTGAAAATAATAGATCAGGAAATAGAGAACAGGAAATTTCAAATATATCTAGATCTTTGAAAGGATTGGCAAAAGAATTAAATGTTCCAGTAATTGCCTTAGCACAGCTGAGTAGAGCCGTGGAAACAAGGGGTGGAACTAAACGACCACAGTTGTCGGATTTGAGAGAATGTGTAACTGGTGATACATTGATATATTTACCTGAAAGTGGAAAATATAAAAGAGTAGATGAGTTGATAGATTTGGAGCATTTTCAAGTGTTGGCGATGGATGAAGAATATAGGCTTCAAAGTGCAAAATGTATAGATGTTTGGGAAACAGGAGAAAAAGATATTTTTGAAGTTGTAACTCAGTCGGGTTTCAAAATTAGGACTAGTTTGAATCATCCATTTTTTACAGTTAATGGTTGGCAGCAATTAGTTGATTTGAAAGAAGGAGATTATGTGGCAACAAGCCGAATTATAAAGAGCAATTCCAAAAGTGATCTGAAAGATGGAGAGATAATTATGTTAGCACATATGATTGGAGATGGTTGCTATGTAGATCGTCAGCCGATTCATTATACAAGTCAAGAGCAGGCATCTCTTGATATTGTTGAGCAATCGGCTAAAGAATTGTGGAATATTAAGGGTCGAAGAATTGCAGATAGAAATTCGGAACGATGTTTTCAGCTTTATCTTCCTTCACCTTATCATTTGACCCACAATGTGAGACATCCATTTGTGAATTTATTGCGTAAGGTTGGACTTGAAAAGGCAAGGTCATATGAAAAGAAAATTCCTGCAACTATTTTTGAAAGTAGTAATGATCAAATTGCACTATTTATTAGTCATTTATGGTCAACTGATGGTGGTGTTCATATTAGAGTGGGTAAGGCTAGTTCATCGATTCACTATTCATCAAATTCTTGGAAATTGGTAAATGGTTTAAAATCTTTGTTGTTAAGATTTGGGATTCATAGTTCAATTCAAAAAACTCAAAAATCTGAATATAAACCAAATTATAATCTTCTCATTAGATCTAAAGAAAATATTTTGCGATTTGCTAGCCAGATTAATATTTTTGGAAGTAAATCCATAAAGATTGCAAAGTTGATCGCAACTTTTGAAAATGCAAATTCAGTACCTAATTCAGATGTTATTTCGAAAAATATTTGGACTAAAATTAAATTATTAAAATCAGAAAAAGGATATACGGAAAGAAGTTTTCAATCTACCTTAGGAATGCAATATTGTGGAAGTGCACTTTATAAAAGTAATCTTTCTCGGCAGAGATTAGCAAAAATTGCATCTATTCTTGATGACGAAGATTTGAATTTAATGGCAAATAGTGAGATTAAATGGGAAAAGATTAAGTCTATTACTCATGTTTCCAAAGAAATGACCTATGATCTTCATGTCGAAAATCATCACAATTTTGTGGCTAATAATTTTATTGTTCACAACAGTGGTGCCATCGAGCAGGATGCGGATATCGTTTCCTTTGTGTATCGTCCTGAATATTACAAAATGTATGAAGATGAACAAGGAAATTCCTTGAAGGGTGTAGCAGAAATTATTATCGCAAAACATAGAAATGGATCGTTGGAAGATGTGCGTTTGAAATTTACATCTCACTTCGCCAAATTCTCAGATATTGATGATAATTTTGATGACCTTTTGGGGGACAATAGCAATGATAATCCGATTGGAAATACGATTACTCGTCCATCTAGTTTTAATGACTTGGATGATGATACTCCGTTTTAGGATGATGAATGTAGAATTGTAGAATTAAGTAACATGTAAATTTTCATATAAATATAGAACCCAAAGGGTTCACCCCTATTAACTACGGGTGAAAACCCGTAGCTCGTAGAAAATATGGATGAAAAAATAGATAAAGAAGACAACAAAGGTATAAGACTCAACAAATACATCGCTCACTGTGGACTATGTTCTCGCCGAAAAGCAGCAGAACTTGTCAAGGCTGGTGAGGTGAAAGTCAATGGAATTGTAGAAGTCAATCCATCTTACTTTGTACAAAATACTGATGTAGTACAACACAAAAAGAAAACTTTAAACCTTGAAAAGGGAATTGTTTATTATCTAATGAACAAACCTAGAAATGTAATCACAACTACAAATGATGAACGTGGGCGAAAAACAGTTATGGATATTGTCAAGCCTAAAATAAAGGAACGTGTTTATCCAGTAGGAAGATTGGATCGGAATACAACGGGGCTTTTGGTGATTACCAATGATGGACAATTGGCTCAAAAATTGGCACATCCAAGTTTTGAAGTGAAAAAAATATACCACGTTACCTGTGACAAACCGATTTTAAAGGAACATATCCAAGCCATTAAAAATGGTATCACTTTAGAAGATGGAGATGTAGATGTTAATGCAGTTTATCATATTGAAGATAAACCAGAAAATGAAGCAGGTATCGAAATTCATATTGGACGGAATAGAATCGTGCGTCGTATTTTTGAGCATTTTGGGTACAATGTAGAACAATTGGATCGAGTTTATTATGCGGGATTGACTAAGAAGGGATTACCGAGAGGGTGGTTTCGACCATTGACGGAGCAGGAGGTGATTATGTTGAAGCATTTTGTGTAGTATTATGGAAATTGAAATAGAAAAAGTAAAACAGTTTCCCTTTTTTATTGGGAAACTGTTTTTTGGTTTTACCAAAAAAAGTATTTCAATTTTACGCTATACGAAAAATCAACTTGTCTTCTTTGGACTGGAATTTGATTTTTGATTTTATACGTAGATAAGTTTGTTTTGAATTGTATTCTTGTTTTTGGTGATAGGTAGTAGTTTACATTAATTTGATGATTAAATTTTAAATTATACAAAGTTCCTATCGAAGATGAAAAAAATGTTGAGATGGTAGTCCTTGAAGAAGGGTAATAACTTCCTTTTACATTTATGTTTGCAGATGTTCTTTTTTTGAAAGAATCAAATTCCTTATTGTAAATTGAACCAGTTTTGAAATTGATGGCTCCATCAAATTGCCAAAATTCATTGATAGCCTTATGAGTTTCGAACTTGAATTTTGCAAAATTTGTATATTCTAATTTATCACCAATGATATTAACTCCTGGTTCGTAACCAATAGAAATTGTAGTACCAGATAATCTAGTTTCGTTTATTCCGTATAACCAATTGTCGTTCAATGTTGTGAAATAAAGCATGTTTTGATTTGTGATTGATTCCTTGGAAGAGAGAAATCTATCTATCGCTTGTAATTGTGCCATTTTACCTTTTCTAAAGTCTAAGAACCTAGTCGATCTTTGGATGGCCATTTCATTGGCTAGACCCATGATTTGGTCTCTGTCTATATTGTTTTTCAATAATTGTAATTTGTCAAATTCATTGTATATTCTTAGTGCTCTCCAAGCTTCGGTAATATTTTCGATTCTTCCCCATCCAAACATTAGTGGTACAGATGTATTTATGCTTTGCATGATTTCAAAATTAACTAGATTATTACGCATTGTACGTATCATGTTGTAGTCGATATTTAATATGATACCTGTTCCTAAAAATAGCTTAGGGTGTTTAAATTTATATGCACGATTTTTAAAATTGAATTGTAGTTTATTGTTCCAATTATAAACATTATCTTTTTTGTCAGTCTTAATTTTTCGAAACGAAGGTTGAGAGTTTATGGATAACCAAATATTGGATTGGCGTTTTGTACTCCGATAATATTTGTAGTAATTTACTTTTAAATTTGAATTGATTTGAGAACTATTTGAATTTTCATTCCCTCTGAGCGAAAAAATTGTTGACAAACTACTGTAATTTAGTTTTGGTAAATAATAATCGTTGAGATTAAAAGTAGTTTGACCAAAAGATGAAATGGCAAAAAGATTTAAGATGATTATTTTAATTACATTGTTTTTCATGATGCTAAAATTAGGATGTTAAAATAATACAATGTTAAAGCTTAATCTCATATGTGTAGTTTAAGAATATATTAAAACTATAGGATCAAAAGTTATTATATGTTAATGAAATTTAAATACTGTTAATAAATAGTTAATTAAATTTGGTATTTAGATTTCTTGTTGTTATCTTCGACCAAAATAAAACAAATGAAAAATATTCAATTTCCAGTAAATTTTAGATTTAAGATTTCAACTTTTGCCAATGACTTTACAGCTACGGATGCTAAGGGCAATGTTTTAGCATATGTACGCCAAAAGATGTTCAAATTAAAAGAAGAAATTATCATTTATAATGATGACTCTAAATCTGAGATTAATTATAAAATTAGAGCCGATCGATGGTTAGATTTTTCTGCGGCTTATGCCTTTTTTGATGCGGATGAGACTTATTTCGGGAAAATTGCAAGAAAAGGATGGCGATCAATATGGAAGGCAAAGTATGAATTGATTGATGAAAATGAAAAAATGCAATATCATATTACTGAAGAAAATGCTTGGGTGAAAGTGATGGATAGTCTTTTGGGAGAAATTCCTATTTTAAATATGTTTACTGGATATTTATTTAATCCTACTTACATTGTTCAAGATTTGTCGGATAATATTATTGTTCGTTTAAAGAAAAAACCATCTTTCTTCGGACGAGAGTTTGAATTGATAAAAGTAGGGCAAATGGATTCCGATGACGATGATCGAATTATGTTGGGATTGATGATGATGATTTTGTTGGAGAGGAGAAGAGGGTAATTCCTGCTTTCTATTATTGATACTGAATATCTCGTGTATAGATATAATTTAATTTTCCAGTTTCATCAAATTCTTTTTTTTCGATCCAACTTCCGTTTTTATCCAATTGGTATTTGAAAATCGATGTATTCTTTAATGTATCATTTTTATCGAATTCTGATTCTTTTACTAATAGATTTGTGGAGTCATCATAGGTGAATATGTATGTATTACTATTCATGGTTGAATCATAAAAATTATAATCTTGGGAAATGCTTTTTATTAGATTTTTATTGCTTTGATAATAAAATGTTGCTTTTTGCCATAGAATAGTATCTCTTGATTTTTTTTCTATCCCTATGGAATAATTTGTTTGTCTTGTAATTTGATTATTACTGTCATAATAATTTTGTTCGGTCGTATGGTATTCCAATGAATCAATGGTAGATAGTGTTGTACATTTTAATACTAAGCTGTCCTTAAAAGTATATGTATAGTTGATATCGAAGTGGTGGATTTTATTGTTTTCTGTTAAATCGTATGCGGTACAAACTTCTTTGATAGTCAAATTACGACTGTTATAATACATTTTGGAACTTGATCGTAGTTTTGCAGGTATTATATACTTAGAAAAATCAATTTGACCGTACTTATTATAGTTTATTTTTTGAATCAAAACTGTATCGTATTTTATTTGTTGACCAACGGTATCTTCTGTTAGTTTTATCCTATATTCTGTAAAGTGTTTTACTCTTCCTTTTAATCCAGTTTTATCTAAGGTTTGATAATTGCAACTAAAAGCTAGTATGAATAATAAAAATTTTCCAATTTTAATCATGCTTTTTAATTTACAATCAAATTGACCTTTTATTTTTTCTATTCATAAATAATTGGATAAGTGTCTTGAAATAATCGACGATTTAATAAAAATTAATGTTGCAAATATGTGTCCGCCTACTCGTATGTTTGTCCAAAGATATTAAAAAAAAAAGGTTACCAAATAAAATTTTAAATTTGACTATGCAAAGGGATGTAGACCTTACCTACTAAGCATGATTTTCTATGCAGAAATTAAGAGAGTCACCCCTTTTAAACATAATTCAACAAAAAATCGTAAATTTGTAATTCAAAATATTTTTTATGAAAATACTTATTACAATTTCTTTTTTCTTTCTTTCTTTTATCGCTCTAGCACAGCATCAAGATGTGTTGTCTACAGAGTCGGGAGATATTCTACTTCAACATTTAAAAGAACAGTACAAACCATCAAAAGTACTAGATTACGGTGCCGCAAGAAATAAAATGTATGGTGAATTCGATAATAAAAATGGGAAAATAAAATGTGTTTATACTGGTTTTGAAATATCAGTAGATCCAAATGGCTCTTCGCCCAAAGGGGAGGCGTTTAATAAGGGAATTAATACAGAACATAGTTTTCCGCAAAGCAAAGGCGCAACAGGAAATGCCAAAAGCGATATTCATCATCTTTTTCCTACAAGAATCGATGTAAATGGCGATCGTGGACACCTTCCGTTTAAGGATATAAATGATAGCACTACCGACAATTGGTATCGTCTAGATTATTTCGGACATAGTATTCCCAATTCTAATATTGATGAATACAGTGAGTTGGATGATAAAAAATTCTTTGAACCCCGTGAAGATCACAAGGGGAATGTAGCTCGTGCAATGATGTATTTTTATACTATGTACCAAAACCAAGCGGATCAATCAGACAATGGTTATTTTCAAAGAATGATTCCTACATTATGTGCTTGGCATTTTCAAGATGCTGTGGATCCAGCCGAATGGAAGCGTACTTGGGAGATCTCTAAAGTACAAGATGGAAAACCAAATCCTTTTGTATTGGACTGTACATTGGCAACACGTTCATATTGTAGCAATATTGATACAAAGTGTATTACCGCAAATGATGATATTTCTACTATAAAATTGTTTGGAGTAGTGCCTAATCCTGCTTATGAATTCACTACCATTAGATTCACAATTAATCAATCAGTTAAAAAAGGAAATCTTAAAATTTATAACAATTTGGGTCAGTTAATTGAAGAAACGAGCATCTCTAATTTATATCAAGGTCCAAATGAAACACAAATAGATGTTTCCGATTTTGAAAATGGATTTTATATATTTGTATTGGAAATCGATGGTGAGAAAATTTCTGGAAAAATTTCGGTTATTAATTGAAATTGAGCAGTTGTGTCCTTCTCCGACTTAGTTGAGTGCTTCTAAACACCGAATCAACCCCTCTCGCCAATGCGGAATCACTAAACCAAAAGTATCACGAAACTTTGCTTTATCCAAAACGCTAAAAGGCGGTCTGGCTGCAGGAGTAGGATACTTTGCTGAAACTATCGGATAAACATCACAATCAATTTCTTTCAATTCCATAATCGCTACTGCGAAATCATACCAACTTGCCACACCTTCGTTGCTGTAATGAAATACTCCACTCAATTCAGATTTATCTATTTCACCTTCTTCTATTTCATCAATCAATATTAAAATAGCTTCCGCTAAATCTCTTGCGTAGGTTGGTGTCCCAATTTGATCAAAAACTACATTTAGACTATCTCGTTCTGTCCCCAATCGGATCATCGTTTTTACGAAATTGTGACCAAATGATGAATAAACCCATGAAGTACGCAAGATCATTGTATTGGGATGAATTTTCAAAGCAATTTCATCTCCTTCTAATTTTGTTTTGGCATATACTCCTTGCGGATTGGTTTCGTCTCCTTCTTTAAAAGGGGTATTTTGACTATTGTGATAAACGTAATCAGTGGATAATTGTATCAATGGGATATGATGTAAAGTGCAAGATTGTGCTAGATTTTTGCTGCCAATTACATTGATTTTATGTGCTAATTCTTCATTTTCTTCCGCTTTATCTACGGCAGTATATGCTGCACAATGAATCACATATTCAAATTGATGTTTTGCAAACATTGCCGCGATGCTTTCTGTTTTGGTTATATCCATTTCAGCGACATCTGTAAATATAAATTCTAAATTGGGATAATTTTTTGATAAATATTGCAATTCACTCCCTACTTGCCCATTGGCACCTGTAACTAATATTTTTTTCATTTCTATGGGTTTTTTCCAAGCTAACTATTTTGTTTTACCAAATTCTTCGAAATATTTTTGATGTGTTCCAAATGATTCACTCAATCTATCTTTTTCAGATAATTTCATATCTTCAAATGGAATTTCCCAATCAATATTTAATGTAGAATCATTATAAATGATACTACCTTCACTTTCTTTGCTGTAATAATTATCGCATTTATAGACAAAAATTGCAGTTTCACTCAATACTACAAAACCATGAGCAAATCCACGAGGAATGAACAATTGTTTTTTATTTTCTGCACTCAATCGAATACTGAACCATTGTCCGTATGTGATAGAACCTTCACGGATATCAACTGCTACATCTAGCACCTCACCTTGCACCACACGTACCAATTTTGATTGAGCGTGTGGAGGCAATTGATAATGTAATCCTCGAAGCACTCCATAACTAGAAAAAGATTCATTGTCTTGTACAAAATCTACATCAATATTCCCTTGAAATAGCTCTTTATTATAGCTTTCAAAAAAATATCCTCGATGGTCTCCAAAAACTTTTGGTTCGATTACTTTTAAACCTTTAATAGGCGTATCAATTATTGCCATTTCTTAATTATGATGATTTTCTGAAATAAATTGTAATGGTACTTCCTGAAAAATCCCATTCTTCTCTCATCTTATTTTCTACATATTGTCTATAAGCTGCCTTTACATACTTTGGATTATTACAAAATATTGCAAATGCAGGATAGTGCAATGGTAATTGGGTCGCATATTTGATTTTTGCAAAACGACCTTTATGAGAGGGTGGAGGATATCTTTCTACGATTTCTTCAATAAAATCGTTTAATTTTGAAGTTGTGATTTTCCGTTGTCTATTCGCATCTACTTTCATTGCTAAATCAACTACTTTCATGATTCGCTGTTTTTGAGTAACAGAAGTAAACAAAACAGGAATATCTTTAAAAGGAGCAATCTTGTCTTTTAAATCTTTTTCATAATCACGGGCAGTATTGGTTTCTTTTTCCATTAAATCCCATTTATTGACTACAATCAAAACCCCTTTATTTCTATCTTGTATTAGTCCCAATATATTCATGTCTTGGGCAGTAACTCCATCACGAGCATCAACCATCAAAATACAAATATC
Organism: uncultured Saprospiraceae bacterium; assembly: GCA_947311465.1. Taxonomy (GTDB): domain Bacteria; phylum Bacteroidota; class Bacteroidia; order Chitinophagales; family Saprospiraceae; genus CAMZLN01. Next base: position 1,077 of record CAMZLN010000078.1, on the reverse strand, counting down.
TGATTCATCGATAGCACGAATGGCTCTCATTACAGAATAAAATTCCAAATCTTCACGAACTTTTGTCTTTTTTCTAAGACCAGCTGTGTCAATTAACACAAATTCTTTTCCGAATTTATTATAAGTAGAGTGAATAGAATCTCTTGTTGTACCTGCAATGTCTGTTACAATATTTCTTTCTTCCCCTAAAAGTGCATTGGTCAATGATGATTTACCTACGTTGGGTTGTCCAACAATAGCAAATTTTGGTAATTCTGTTTCAAATGGTTGCTCATCTGGAAGGATATCTGTAATAGCATCTAGGATATCACCCGTAGCACTTCCTGAAATGGCAGCTATAAAATAAGTTTCTTCAAATCCAAGACTCCAAAATTCATTGGCTTCCATTAGTCGTTCATGATTATCAACTTTATTTACGGCTAGAAAAACTGGTTTTTTTGTGCGGCGCAGCATATTTGCCATATCATCATCTAAATCTGTAATTCCCGTAGCAGCATCTACCATAAAAATGATGGCATCCGCTTCTTCAACGGCAATGGTAACTTGAGAACGAATTGCTCGTTCAAAAATTTCCGAAGAATCTTTTACAAACCCTCCTGTATCTACTACTGTAAAGCGTTTTCCGTTCCATTCACAAATTCCATACTGTCTATCACGCGTTACACCACTTACATTATCAACAATCGCATCTTTACTTCCGATTAAACGGTTATAAAATGTTGATTTTCCTACATTTGGACGACCCACTATGGCCACAATATTGCTCATATATAATGTTGAATTAAATTTCGCACAAAGATACTGAAATTTAGTGACACTTGATACTATGACTGATTTAAAGTGAAAAATGAGACCAAAAGAAACAGCGAAGAATCTATATTTATTTTGTCAATGTTTCTTAATACTACTTTATGACTTTAGAATTAATTATATCTGTTCAAGTCAGCTTGATGTTGTTCATGTCTTTTTTGAATAAGGCTACAAGCTTCATCTTCATTAACTGCTTTATGTTTTTATGAATGTATTAAAAAAGGTGTATAATTTCCACAACATAACCTGCCCCGCCTACGTCTTTCC